>CBDAFG010000014.1:0-19260 GCA_965195205.1 uncultured Pelolinea sp.
TATAATCGAGAGAGATGAATTGTCTACCCAGTATGGCATGTAATTTTTCAAAGATGTACCTGAAAAATACGTAATTAGGCATTTGATTAAACCTCCATGGGAGACTGCTGCGATGTGTTGTCCCCTGTGTTTTGTGAGGATTTTTTCTGTAAAAGATTTAATGCGTGCTTCAATGTGGGTGATTCTTTCTCCACCAGGGATCTCTGGACGAGGTGTTCCCTTTTCTCTGTTAGTAGATATGAAATGGGTGAATTTCTGATGATATTCTGGTTGTTCAATATCCAATGAGTCAATGGAATGATTTGCAAGATTTCCGAAATCGATCTCCAGGAGATCTGAATCAATCTTGAGATTAACTTTGTATTTTTCATTAATGAGTTCAGCGGTTTTTAATGCACGGCTGGATGGGCTCGCATAGATCTGATCTATCGAGTATAGATTGACCAACCGCTGGGATAATGCTATTGCTTGTTGAATTCCTTCCTGGTTGAGATGTGTATCAATAGTTCCCTGGATCTTTCTTTTTGTATTCCATTCGGTAAGTCCGTGCCGAATGAGAAATAATCGGGTAAAAATCGATTCTTGGTTTTTCTTTTCCATAATGTATTGTCTCTTTAATTGTGAAATAGATTATTTCTTCTTTTTTCTGCCGCTATAGGGAGGGGCGATGATCTTGTAGATCTGACAAACGCGTTCATCCATCATTCGGCTGCGAATTTTCGGGTCAATCTGTTCAAGATCGGATGAGGTTGTGATTACAGTTGGCATCATTAATTCATACCGAGGATTTAGGATTTGGTAAATCTTTTCTTTTGCCCAATTGGTAGCATTTTGAGTTCCCAAGTCATCCAGGATCAGCAATTTTGCAGTTTTGATCTGGTTAAAAATACTGTCGTAAGAAACTGTGCTTGTTGGGCTGAAAGTTGCCCGCAGGTGGTCGAGTAGATCGGGCACAACTGTAAAAATTGGATCATCACCCAAAGCAGCCCGATAATGGCTGATCGCTGCGGCTAAATGAGTTTTTCCAGTACCATATGAACCCATTAATACCAACCATCCTTCAGGTTTATCTGCAAATTTCTGGGCAGCGTAAAACGCTTTCTCTATACTTTGGCGCTCATCAGAACGCAAATTTTCAGATTTACGCGTGCTGAAATTCTTAAATGTGCGGTGGTCGCTAATTTGTGTGAGCGATGAAATTGGAGTAATGCCCGAATCAATTATCGGGTTTCGGAAATCCTGCGCAGCAATTTCTACTTTAACAACTAACTCGCGGTCCTGCAGACGGGAACTGACGCGGTCTTCAATCTGCATCAGATTTAGATTAGTTGTGATAACTGTTGGCAGCTTATGTATGTAGCGGTAATTGATGATCTGGAATAATTTCTCGCGCGCCCATTCTGTTGCGTTATGCGTGCCAAGATCATCAAGAACAAGAAAGTGAATGTTGCGGATTTCTTCGAAACGTTGCTCATATGTGGTTTCACTGGAGGAATAGGTATACCGAAGCCAATCCAGCAGGTCTGGCACGGTAAGAAAGAGCGTTTCGACGCCTAAAGATATTACCTCATTTGCGATGGCAGCGGCTAAGTGCGTTTTACCGCAGCCAAAACCACCCATTAACAGCAGCCACCCATTCAGGTGATGCGCATAGTTTTTCGATGTGTTGAAAGCAACTTCAAGGGTACTGTTTGTATCCCGATTGCCTTTGATACCTTTTATATCAAACGTATCAAAGATCATCGCTTTGTATGCGCCAAGATTACTAATTTGATATAAGCGCTGATTGATTGCTTTTTGTTTCTCAGAACGCTGGCATTCGCATACCTCCAGTGTGCCAAAGTCGGGATCATCAATTGATCGCTCACGGCGGACGTAACCGTATCCACCGCAGATGGGGCATACTTTTTCGTTTTCTCCAGTTGTCTTTTTAGTAGTCTCCGAATTTTCCATATTCACCTTTGATGTAGCGCCGGTAATCCTCTTGATCGTGTTCTCGATCGGTTCCATCCCGTCCTTCTTTCTGCCAGCGGTCAAGAATGCTTTCCACATACCGCCAGCGGCGCACATTATTCTGAACTGCAATCTTAATTGCTTCTTCTATCCATTCAACCGGATAAATATCTTCCGCTTCACGGAGGGCATCCGCAATAATAGGTGTAAGTGGACCTATGTTTTCCTGATACAACCGAAAAATATTCGGCTGTATCTGATCCAGAGTTGTTTTTCCTGGTTGTAATTTCTGCGATTTTTCAGATGCAGCTTTTCTTCCAAGCGGGCTGTTAATAAAATAGATGTTGGACTCTTTAATAAACTCACTTCTAATTTTTATGAGAATATTATCAACAACCGCTTTTTCTAATATTTCGATAACTAACTTTTCTGTTCCATCGGTAGATGACACAAAACCGCTCATAAAAATTTCATCTAATAAAATATCCACTGCCGTTATAGACATCCCGAAATCGCCGATCGTGTATGCTTTCCACAGGATGTACAAGCAGAGTTTAATTTCATTGATATCATCCAGTTTGGGAAGCAATTTACGGAAGAACACATCGGGGATACCCGTAAAATTCTTTTTATTTTCCTGAAATCCGTTGAAATGTATACTCATTGGCAAACTTATGGTTTAGATAGTTGCTGCGTTATAGAATTGTGCCAGGTCTTTGATAAATATCAAATCAATATCCCGAGTGGGTCCATTCCTGTGTTTGGCAACAATCAATTCGATCAGCTCGGTTTTTTCGTTTTCACTGGGAATCCCATCTTTTTTATGGATAAACATTACGATGTCAGCATCTTGTTCAAGGCTGCCAGATTCACGCAGATCTGAAAGTATTGGTTTTTTATCAGATCGCTGCTCAACCGCGCGGGAAAGTTGTGCTGCAGCAAGTACCGGCACGTTTAATTCCCTGGCGAGTGTTTTTAAGTTTCTGGAAATGTAGGAGACTTCCTGCACACGATTATCTGTGCGGGATTCACTGGACATCAATTGAATATAATCAACAAGAACAAGATCAATATGGTGTTCTAGGTGGAGCCGGCGGCATTTTGTGCGCATTTGAATTGGTGTGAGAGCTGGTGTGTCATCAAGGTAAATCTTTGTATCTCCCAGTACTTCAATTGCTTTGGTGAATAGATCCCATTGGTTTTCACCAATCTTTCCGGAACGTAAATTTTGTGTATTAATGCCTGTTTCTTGAGCGATCATACGCTGCACCAACTGCTCGTTGGACATTTCTAAGGAAAACATCGCGACATGTTTTTTGTGTTTCATGGCTGCGTTCTTAGCAACTGTGAGCAGGAATCCTGTTTTACCAGAAGCAGGTCGGCCAGCAATGATCAGGAGGTCTGATTTTTGTAGACCGCCGAGCAGTTTATCAAGATCAGCTAAACCGGTTGGGACACCATAAACCTCTTCGCTGCGTTGGTAAAGTTGTGAGACGCGGTCATAATATTGGCTTACCACGATTTGAATGCTTTGAAGATCACGCCTGATTCGGCGCTCGCTTAGATTGAAAACGGATTTTTCTGCTGAGTCAATGATTCTCTCGATTGGTTTATCCTGCTGGTATGCAAGTTTTGCCATTTCATTTGCCGATGCGAGCATGCGTCTGCGCACAGATGTTTCTTCCACGATCTTTGCGTAGGCTTCCGCATTCAGTGAGCTTGGGGTTTGATTAACTAGCATCAATAAGTATGCCTGTCCCCCAATTTCTTCAAGCTGGTTTCGGTTTTCTAATTCTTCGCTGACTGTGAGAATATCAATTGGAGATCGACTCTCGTGTAGTTTTGTAAAAATATCCCAAATCCATCGATTCCGGATAATATAAAAATATCCCGCTTCTAAAATTTGGGCGACATCATAATAAGATTCTGGATTAATTAGAACAGATCCAAGCACAGCTTCTTCTGCCTGGCGGTTGTGCGGCTGGGATTGAATTGTCTGGTTTTCAGAGTTTTGAATGTTGAAGTTATTTTCCATGAGATTATTTATTTTAATCAACCATCTGTATTTTTAGGTTCATCTTCATCTGTTCCATTCTCCTCGGTGCTGCCCTGATCGATTGTTTTCCCTAGATAGTCTTCAAAGATTGATAACCGATCTTCTCCGAGTGTTAATTGATCGGTTTTTGGATGTTTTTCCTCTTCCCCTTTAATTATTTTATCTTCTTGCTCGACTTCTTCGGGAATGATTGATGCCTCATCCATCACCTTTTCTGAAACCATTATGGGAACGTGAGCGCGGACCGCAACAGCAATGGCGTCTGATGGCCTTGAATCAATTTCTAATTCTTTGCCATTAACTTCGACGACCAGAACGCCATAAAAAACATCGTCTTTTAAAACCTTGATAACTGCTTTTTTTAGTTTTGCATTAAGGGAAGTGATTATATTTTTCACGAGATCATGGGTTTGTGGACGGGAAACTTCGATTTCTTGCAATGCAATTGTAATAGCTTCTGCTTCATAAGGGCCTATCCAAATTGGAAGAAAACGGTCAGAATCAACCTGTTTTAAAACGATGATTCGCTGCTGATTTGTCAAACTAACTCGCAGGCTGTCGATTTTCACTTCTATGAGTTTTGCCATCCGTTCCTCCACTTGAATATTATTTTAACATGCTGATGTTACTTATCTTAAATATTGTGGTTTTTTAAGTTAAGGTATAATAATTTATGTTTGATTTCTCTAAGGTTTCTCTTGCGGGCAATATTGAGCGGGTGAAAAAATAATTCATGAAAACAAGGATTTCAACCTTTCAACTTAATATATTATATATACTATATAAAATAATCACATAATGAAGCATTTGATTCTACTCATTGAAGGAAAACGTGTTGATCGCCCATCTTACATGGCTGGCCTCAATAAAAAAGGTTTTATTGTTGAGTCTGCAATAAATGGCGCGGCAGCCATAAAGAAGTTAGATGAATTGAAACCTAAAGCTGTGATTATTGATGCGGCATCTATGCGGACAACGGGGACACGTATCTGTGCATCATTACGCAATGTGCTTAGTAAAACCCCGATCATATTGATTTTAGCGCCTGATGCAAAAAAGGTGAAAGACGTGTGTGCGGATGAAATATTGTACCTTCCTTTCACTTTACAAAAATTGTTAAATCGTTTGCACCCATATATGGACATAAGCAAAAACAAGAAACTGGTTTGCGGTCCGCTCAAACTTGATCTTAAGGACCATTGGGTAATCTGTGGGAATAAAAAAACCAGGCTTACACCCAGACTATTTGTACTGATGGAATCTTTGATGAAGAGACCTGGTGAGGTGTTATTGCGGGAAGACCTATTCCGAACATTATGGGAAACGGATTATCTGGGGGATACCCGCTCATTGGATGTACATATTAGTTGGCTGCGAAAAGCGATAGAAGAGGACCCCCGCCATCCCGAATTTATCAAAACAGAACGAGGCATTGGTTATCGGCTTGAAGTGGAAAAGCCGCGCCGCCCGAAGAAAAAACCCGAAAAGTAGAAACCCGGAATTTATTTCTCTTTCTTTAGATTAATTATATAAAGTTAAGTACAAGGGAAAGTAATAAACCACCGGCGATCACGCTTCCTAATTGTCCTGCAGTATTTGCTCCCATTGCATGCATGAGAATGAAATTCTCAAAATCCTCATCCTGCGCCATCTTTGCTGATAAACGCCCTGCCATAGGGAATGCGCTGATACCACAGGCACCGATGAGAGGATTGATCTTTCCGCCGGTGACAAATGCCATTAATTTTCCAAACAACAATCCAGCTACTGTATCTATAACGAAAGCCAGGAGTCCTAAACCAAGAATTAATAGCGTATCAAACCGAAGAAAACTATCCGCAGTCATCGTGGCTCCTATAGTGAGTCCCAGGAAAAGAGTTGCAATGTTTATGATCTCGTTTTGGGCGGATTGGTTTAGCCGTTCCACAACACCGGATTCCTTAAGTAAATTCCCAAGCATTAATGCCGCAATCAATGGAGCGGCGTCGGGTGCAAGAATGCTGATACTGATGGTTACCATAATTGGAAAAATGATCAACGCTTTTTTATTGATTGCACGAGGAGCGTACTCCATTCTGATCAGGCGCTCTTTCTTGGTTGTTAGCAATTTCATGATCGGTGGTTGGATGATAGGGATCAGGCTCATATAGGAATATGCTGCTACTGCGATTGGAGCAAGGATATTTGGCGCTAATTTTCTGGCAACAAAAATAGCAGTAGGTCCATCAATCGCTCCAATCACACTAATAGAAGCAGCTTCGTTAAGAGGAAATCCCAATGCTGTTGCTATCAATAATGTGCCATAAATGCCGAACTGCCCGGCGGCTCCCAATAGAGCTAGATAAGGTTGAGATAATAACGGGCTGAAGTCGATCATGCCTCCAACACCAATAAAAATTAATAGTGGAAATAGATCTGATTCGATACCTGCCCGGTAAAGAACCGAGAGGAATCCCTCTCCTGTCTGGGTGGCAGCCATACCTAAATTTGCCAGGACACAGCCAAACCCAATGGGTAGAAGAAGGACTGGTTCATATTCTTTAACAATCGCCAAGAAAATTAATGTCAATCCAATTGAGATCATAACCAGATTTCCCCAATTTAGAGCTAGAAAATTACCTGAAAATAATGATTGGGATAAAGAGAAATCCATGATTATTCTGCCTCTGAATCAAATTCCATCAAGACTTGGCTTTGACGTACATGATCTCCAACAGATATTAAAATTTTCTTAATTAAACCATCTCTATTAGCTCTAATTGAATTTTTCATTTTCATGGCTTCAAGAACACAAAGTTCTTGGCCATAGGTTACCGAATCATCGATATTTACTGTTATTTCAACGATAACTCCTGGTATTGGGGCGATCACCGTACTGGTTTTTTTAGATGGTTTTACGGAAGAGCTGTTTGATTCAACTGGCGGAACAGGATGGGTGATTTGGGGTGTCGATGAAACAGTTAAGCTTGTTTCTGATGGGATCAATGTTTCTTCTGGCCACACCTCAAATATTTCCCCATCTACTTCTGCTTGGATAGGGCGTGCTTGAATGTCACCAATTTTGACTGTAAAAATTTTTTCTTGGATTTTCACGTGAATTTTCATTTGATAACCCTGTTTCTGTATATAAATTTATCTCTGTTATGTATTTGCTGATTTCTATGGGCAATTTGCCAGGAACTCATTCCCTGGTTACTCTTTTTTCGAGATGATAAGAAAGAAGTATTAAGTAGAGCGATCGAAACCGCAACAGATGCGGCAGCTGCTTTTTGCTTATATTGAAGGTTCTTTTCTTTTTCAAGATCACTGTTAACACCAGTGGTGTCATCTTTCTTCTTTATACTTGTCGCGCGAACAAGCAAATCCATCAAGAACCATAAAATCATTAAACCTAAAAAAACCAAGCCTGCGCCGATCAATGAGATCCATAAAACATCAATCATAATATGCCTTCCTTAAACAGGGGGATTCCCATGTTTACGGGCTGGGTTTTGGACATGTTTCTCTTTTGTTATTGAAAGAGCGCTAATGATCTTCACACGGGTTTCAGATGGAAGAATTACTTCATCAATAATCCCTGCTTTGGCCGCGGTGTATGGAGTGAGATAGTTTTCTTTGTATTCGCCAATCAACCGTTCGCGTTCAGCTTTCGGATCTTCTGCGTTATTGATCTCTTTTCGATGGATGATGTTTACTGCACCTTCCGCACCCATAACGGCTATTTCAGCAGTGGGCCAGGCATAATTAACGTCTGTACCGAGGTATTTACTGCTCATCACTATGTACGCACCTCCAAATGCCCGCCGAGTTACGATGCTTATTTTTGGTACGCTGGCTTCTGAATATGCATAAAGGATTTTTGCTCCATGGCGAATGATTCCTTTGTGTTCCTGGTTTACACCCGGCAAGAAGCCCGGGGAGTCAACAAATGTCACAAGGGGGATATTGAAGGCATCGCAGAAGCGTACAAATCGCGTGATCTTATCAGAAGCATCGATATCAATAATTCCAGCCAGCGCGCTTGGCTCTTGTGCAACGATTCCAACAGGACACCCATTAAACCGGGCGAAACCCACTATAGCATGTGTTGCAAAAGTTGGTTGTATCTCAAAAAATGAATTTCGGTCAACCACTCTTTGAATCACTTTATGCATATTGTAGGGCTTTTTCAGATCCTCAGGAATAATCGTATTTAATTCTTTGTCAATCCGAAAAGGATCATCTGACGGGGCAATACATGGGGGATTTTCCATATTATTTGAAGGAAGATACCCCAATAGGGTTCGGCAGAGGGATAAAGATTCTAGTTCCGTTTTCGCGGACAGGGAAGCTACGCCGCTAATGCTCATATGTACCTGCGCACCGCCCAAGTTTTCAAAATCAACTTCTTCTCCCGTTATTTCTTTGATTACATTGGGGCCTGTGATGAACATATGGGATTGTTTCTCGACCATGACAATAAAATCTGTTAATGCAGGGGAGTAAGCGGCACCGCCTGCACAGGGACCTAGAATTAAGCTGATCTGGGGCACAACTCCTGAATAATTTGAATTACGGTGGAATATCTCCGCATATCCTTTGAGGCTGTGTACTCCCTCTTGAATTCGTGCGCCTCCGGAGTCGATAAGCCCAATGATCGGGGCTCCATTCTGGGCGGCGAGATCCATCACACGGCATATCTTATGGCTTTGCATTTCGCCAAGCGACCCCCCCATAACAGTAAAGTCTTGTGCGTACACAAAAACTTTTCTGCCGTTGATCTGACCATAACCTGTGATGACACCATTTGTGAAGGGGTCATCTTTCTCAAGAGATACTGAATTTTGTGCGACAAATGGTTCCAGTTCATGAAAACTGGCGGGATCAAGTAATTCCGCCAATCTTTCTCGAGCAGTTAATTTTCCCTTTTCGTGCTGCTTCGCTATGCGTTTTTCTCCGCCCCCTAATTTTGATTTTTTCCTAAGTTCGATTAATTTTTCGTTCGCATTCTTATTTGCCATGTTTTTTCCTGAAGAAGTTTTTCTCAATTTTAATCGAAATGTGAAAAAACGGGGTTTTATGAGAAAACTTCATAATTTATAAAAGAAAAAGCGAGAACAATCTATCTTAAAGAGGCATAGGCTGAGAGGAAATTATGGAAAAGTTTTTTTAGTTACTTATTAATTGAGCTAATTTGATAGAGAAATTATCAATAATAATGCGGAAAAAGAGATAGGCAGGAGCAGCGCTGACGCGAAGACGATATAAGCGGCATTAATAAATCCTTCTTTTCTGTAGAGAAAGGAACCAAAACCAAAATCAACAAAAAAAACAAAGAGTGATAAAAGGGGAAGCAAGATTAATCTTTCAGAAGAGGATTCTTCCCGATTTATCCCAATTGCCTCTAATCCCAATGGGACGGTGGCGCGAGTTGGGATTAGAAAACTGGTTGCAACTAGAAGTAGAAGAGAAAGAAACGCACTCGATAGAAGAAATGAACGTGCTGCTTTATCGTTCATTAGGGAAGCTACAATGAACTGCGGTTGGGAGGATTGTTTTGCGATTGGAGTGATAGATCCCATCTCTGCGCTGCGGTAAAAATCATTTTCAAAGGCATCAATATTGCGCGGGGAAATTGCATATATCCTGCTTTTTGTGGCAATCAGGACAAGCTGCTTATGATCTGATGCGATAAATTCAATTATACCGAGGTCTTTGTGCGTACGAGTCCCTAACACGGCTCCAGGAAAGATGATTCGTGGTAAGGGTAATTTTATTGCAAGATCATCTGGCAGCCGCATCCATTCTATTTCTGTTATGGGAATATCCTCTGTGCGCAGTCCCCACTGAATGCTTACACCGTCTCGAGAAACCGAATATTTTGCCCTCAGCAAGGAAATCAGGCGGTATAAGAAAAAGGGAAATGGTAAAAAGACGAATACGCTGGTGATTAAGTAAAGGATGAAAACCCCTCGCGTTTGCTGAAATATTGCTAACCAAAGCAGATACCCACTCGCGGCTAAGATTATCAGAAGAATACCGAGATGAATAATCACACCGCGTTGAGTAGATGGACGGTGCTCTCTTTTTTGATCTATCAACCTGATTCTCAATTAATTCTTAAGGCATTTGGATAATTTATGGCATACAAGGTCCACCTGGCTCTCGGTCATCTTTCCGGAAAAGGGTAAAGCGAGGCTTCGCTTGCCCAAGTCTTCAGTTATAGGGTAATCTCCAGGTAGATAGCCAAATTGGTTAACCATGTAAGGTTGAAGATGGATTGGCAGGAAATATGGACGGACAGGAATACCTGCGGTATCCAATTTTTCGGCGATTTTATCTCGATCAAATTTTTTATCTAAGCGAATTACATAAACAAACCAGCTCATTTTCGTAGTGTTGGGGGAGATGAAAGGTTTTTCTACACTATTTATTCCGTCTAACTTTGTGTTGTACCAATTCGCGACCTGCGTTCTTTTTTCTAGTAGTTCATTGACGCGCTTCATTTGTGAAATGCCAAGAGCGGCGCTTAATTCATCCAGGCGGTAGTTATATCCTAGATGGGTGTGCTGCAGCCAAGTATCACCTGGGTCTCGGCCTTGATTCCGTAAAGCACGCAACATGTTGGCATAGCCATCATCATCCGTGATGACCAAGCCGCCTTCACCTGTAGTGATCTGTTTGTTAGGATAGAAAGCGAAAACCCCAAAATCGCCAAACCGCCCAGCTTTTTTGTGTTTATATTCTGCGCCTAATGCTTCACATGAATCCTCAATTAAAATCAACCCATGGCGGCCAACAGTCTTTTGGAGCAAATCATAATCTGCTGGCTGCCCGAATACGTCAACTGGCAAAATTGCTTTGAGCGAACCAGTTTTTTTTGTATGTTTTCTTGGCAGCCATTTTTTTAATTTTTTGGGATCACCAGAAGTGATATCAGCAGCTGCCTGTTTGACCTGCAGTGGATCAATATTTCCGGTTCTTGGATCCACATCAACAAAAACAGGAACAGCTTTTTCAAATAAGATCACATTTGTGGAGGATACAAACGAAAAAGGTGTGGTGATGACCAAATCCCCCTCTGATATGCCCGCTGCAAGAATGCAGAGATGTAACCCAGATGTTCCCGAGTTCACTCCAATGGCATACGCTGCCCCTGTATAATCGAGGAAAGATTTTTCAAAGGCCTGAATTTTTGGGCCGATGCTCAGGTAACTTGTTTCGAGCGTTTCTAAAACAGCCTGCTTGTCATCTTTATTAATGTCCGGGCTGGACATTGGAACAAGATATTTTTTTGCAGTCATGTTTTTCACGTTTTCCTGTTGAATTTATTATTAATTATTTAATACTATGAAATATGTTCACTTAGGAAGTGGGGGGTTCTGTAGAGGTTTCTTCTGTCGATTCCGACACATCATTATTGGTTTGTTTTAATTCGAGATCAACTTTGTCCTGCATGGTTATTTGACCACGAAGGAACCCCCCTTCTTCGGTTGAAAATGCAGAAACGATGACATCTCCCCACACACGCCCAGTTTTCCGTATTTCTAATTTCTCAGCAGTGATACCTCCATTTACTCCCCCCGCGACGATCACGGTGTTTGCGCGTACATTCTCACAGGTAATCTTTCCAGTCTCACCGACAACAACAAGACCCTGAATAGCGATCTCACCTTCAAAGGTGCCTTCGATGCGCACCCCGCCTTTCCCGGTGAGTTTACCTTTCCAAATAATTCCGGATCCAAGCACGGAGGTTACCCGTTCGATGCGGTCGGGCTGTTCCTGATTTGAAGTCTTATTTTTACGAAACATATATTTTCTTAGGCGGCCTTGTTTTTATTAGGGTTATATTTTGGCCAGATCGTCCCTGCATAAACATGTGTTCCTGGTGGGACATCTTTTTTTATTGTTGCGCCATTCCCGATCAGGCATTCTTTCCCAACCTTTACGCCAATATTCACGGTTGCATTCATCCCTATTTGTGCAAAATCTTCAATGATCACGTCACCGGCGATTTTTGAACCAGGAGACAAATTGGTACATACTCCCAGAACACAATCGTGGGAAACGACGACGCTATTGTTAATCAATGATCCCATACCGATGACTGCATTTCCGCTTACATAGCTTTGAGCAAGTACAAGAACACCCGGATCTAATCGAGCGCTTGGATCAATATGGGCTGAGGGATGGACGATTGCCGGACAAACGAACCCTTCTTTTGCTAAAATTTGAAAAATATCTAACCGGGTTATATAATTTCCAATCCCGCCAACTGAATTAATCGCTAGGCGTATTCCATTTTCTACTAATTGAGGCAGCAAACCGACTCCCCCTATCACGGGGGTTCCGATCACGTCCGTTCCTTTTTTCATATTGTCGTCAATCACACCGACAATTTGATACGTTCCTAGAACTCGAACTGTCTCAATAATCATCTTGCTTAAACCGCCGCCGCCGTAGATGATTACTTTCGTAGGGTCGAAGTCAAATTTGGGGTATTTTTCATCTATCATAAGATTTGTCCTGAGATGATTATAATCAATTCTTAATAAAACTGTTTTTTTAGCTTTGATAAGTTAGCAATAAATCGCCAGGGTTTACTTTTCCAGGGCTCTGGTGAATTTTGAATTCCGATGCGTGGGGTGGAGCTGATCCGTCCGTCAGGAACGGACAAACCAGGTTCAATATGTAAGGGACTATCCCGCACACACAAATCCACACCATTCAAATCTTTTGTGATTGATAGAGCTTTTGTCAATTTTGCTGGTCCGTTGCACCAGTGTTTTTCTTGAATAGGAGTACGCTGTCGGCGGATGTGATCGATCCCTTCAATGGGATGAATCGCGCGAATTAAAACTGCTGCCGGGTATCCAATAGGACCTGTCACACAATTGACCATCCAATGCATCCCGTAGGTAAAGTACACATACGCATGCCCTCCATCCCCATACATCACCGCATTGCGGGTGGTTTTTCCACTGCGCGCATGGCAAGCCAGATCTCTTTCTCCATCATAGGCTTCTGTTTCATAGATGATACCGCTTATTCGATAGTCATCAATAGACCTAACCAACAGCTTCCCAATCAGTTGGCGTGCGACTGCAAGCGTTTCCCTTTTGAAAAATCCCCTATCCATAAGTATTGATCAGTCCTTGATTTCTTTTGACATTACCAGAATATCATCGCGCAGCTGCCAGCCAATTTTTTCCCAGAAAGCGATTCCTCCCGTATTATCACTGATCACGAAGATATGGCATTTTTGAATGCCTGCTTTATTAAATTCATTCAGGCACAAATCCACAAGCTTTTTTCCGATACCCTTGTTTTGTTGGGACTGCTGTACAGCGAGATGATAGATGTATCCTCTCCTCCCATCACTTCCGCCCAGTATCGTTCCAATTAGATCGCCGTTATTTAGAGCTACAAGGCAGGTGCTGGGGTTCTTTTGTAAAAAATCATAGATATTATCTTTTTCGTCTGCACCACTCAATCCTATACCTGGCAGAGATTGCCAAAGCTGCAGTGCTTGTTCGTAATCTGAGGTTTGCATTGTGCGTATTGAATAACTCAAGATCCTCCATTCACGTCCTGACGAATAACAATTTACAATTTATAACATCTTACCAACCACAGCAGTATAAATCAATTGGTCGCTTCCGTTTTTTTCCCACACGGGAAAGGAAAACCAATCATGATATAATTTGCGCCGCTTGGCGTTTTTGGAGAGGTCGCGTAGTCTGGCTTATCGCGCGCGCTTGGAGAGCGCGTGTACCGCAAGGTACCGAGGGTTCGAATCCCTCCCTCTCCGCCTTTTGTCCCTTTATGGGCCATTTTTTTCTTCCTACCCAAAGGTATAATAAATTCAAATCATATTTAATTAAAGGCAGGAAAACTTGCAACCGAGAAGCAGAAGAGGAATTTGGATTGCGCTGATTATTGGGATTCTGGTATTAATTGTTGTTTTTTGTGGTTCTTGCGGCTATTTTGTCAATTATTCAATTCCTCCAGAAATTATTGATTCACCTGCAAACACATCACTTCCCCAGCAAATTCAGGAATTAAAGGATCTACCCACACCGGCTCTAAAGGTGGAAGTACCTTCGTTTGCTGAGGGAGAACTGCCAGTTGGCGCGGTAGTCCAGATTCTTGTTGAGGGAATTGTGGAAGGTTTTATTGAGGAATGGAGTGGTTCTGGCACGATCATATCTCCAGATGGCCTAATCCTTACAAACGCCCATGTTGCGGTTGGTGACAGGTTCTATCGGGCAGACCGGTTGATCATTGCCTTAACTGTGGCTGAGGATCAACCCCCCGTTTCTGCTTACCTTGCGGAAGTTGTGCAGTCAGATTCTGCTTTGGATATTGCTGTTCTGCGTATCACACATGATCTCTCTGGGCAGCGGATTGACCCATCAGATCTTGATCTTCCGTATGTCCAATTAGGCGATTCTGATGAATTGAGGTTAGGTGACCCCATTACCATTCTGGGATATCCGGGAATTGGAGGGGAAACAATCACATTAACCCGCGGGGAGGTGAGTGGTTTTACAGCGGGAACTGGATATGGAAACCGCGCATTTATTAAAACTTCTGCAACGATTGCAGGCGGTAACAGTGGTGGGCTGGCGACCGATGAGAATAATAAGCTGATTGGCATCCCCACACAGGTTGGCGCGGGAGATATTAGCGGAGATATTGTTGACTGTCGGCCATTGGCTGATACAAATCGGGATGGATATATCAACCAATATGATACCTGTGTCCCAACGGGTGGTTTTATCAACGCTTTGCGTCCAATTAATCTGGCGATACCTTTGATAAATGCTGCGGTTGAGGGAAAGAAACCATATATTGCAACGGAACTTCCAGAATCAGAATTACACGTTGGCGGAGAAATTATTTATCAAGATGATTTCTCTGATGAAGAAACTGGTTGGCCTCAGGAAAATAGCGCTGAAGAATCGTTTTATTATCAGAACGGACGCTATTTTATCAATGTGAACAATGAGAATCATATCCGGCCGATAACTGGTGGAGAATATCTTGAAGATATGATCATACAAGTGGATGCCCGTGTTGAGCAATCTTCAGGGGATGGGGATTTTGGGGTGATTTGCCGTTATCAGGATGATAACAATCTGTATATGTTTGAAATTACTCAAGATGCCTATTACGCAATCTATAAACTGATTAATGATGAATGGTATCCATTGATTGACTATACCTATTCAGATATGCTGGTCAACTTGAAAGAAGCCAATTTTAATGCGGCTTGTATTGGGGACACTCTTAGCTTTGCTGTAAACGGAAAACTAATGGGCGAAGTAACAGACCAATCTATCAAGGCTGGTGATTACGGGTTTTTTGCAGGGACGTTTGATTCCGGTGGAAACATAGTGTCTTTCGATAATTTAATTATTAGCAAACCCTAAGGATTTATTAATTTATGGAGCATACTGTTGAAATAACATCATTGGTATATGAGGGTTATGGATTGGGGCGTTTGCCTGATGGAAAGGCAGTTTTTGTGCCTTTTGTGCTTCCCGGGGAAACGGTACGCATCAAGATCAGGGAAGAAAGAAAACGGTTCGCATATGGCGAGTTAGTTGAAATTGTTAAGGAGAACGAAAACCGGATTTTGCCCAAATGTAAACATTTTGGCCAATGCGGCGGCTGCCATTATCAGCATATTCCATATGAGCTGCAATTAAAATACAAGCGCGAAATATTTATTGAGCAGATGCGCCGGCTGGGGGGAATAGAAAAACCACATGTTGAAAAAATAATCTCTTGTAACCAGAAATGGCATTATAGAAATACGCTTCAATTTCATCTCACACCAGATGGAGAATTGGCTTTCATGAACGCGGCGCAAGCGCATGCATTTAAAATTGAAGAATGCTATCTTCCGATGGAAGAAATCTCAAAAATATGGCCGCTGCTGACTTTTGAAAAAGGCAGCGGGGTTAATCGTGTTGAGATTCGCCAGAATGATTTAAATGATGCTCTATTGAAATTGGAAGGAAATCAAGCCGTGATTCCATCTATTGAAATCACTTCTTCAATTTCAACGGTTCATATCAGCTCGAC
Organism: uncultured Pelolinea sp.; assembly: GCA_965195205.1. Classification (GTDB taxonomy): domain Bacteria; phylum Chloroflexota; class Anaerolineae; order Anaerolineales; family Anaerolineaceae; genus Pelolinea. The sequence goes on from CBDAFG010000014.1 coordinate 16,082, forward strand.
TGATCAAGTTGTGATCGGGGGGGACGACTATTTGACCTTATCTGTGTTGAATAAAGGATTTCATGTGTCTGTCGGGTCATTTTTCCAAACGAATTTTATTGGCGCGAAAGCATTGGTTGATACAGTGCTTGAGATGGCGGATGGGCTGAGCGGCGTATTGATGGATCTGTATTGTGGGGTTGGTTTATTCTCGTCGTTTCTCGCGGACTCATTTGATCAAATTGTTGGCATTGAAGCATCGAAGTCCGCGTGCGCAGATTATGCGATTAATTTAGATAACTACGAGCATATTTCTCTTTATGAAGGAACAGTTGAGAGGGCATTACCAGCAATCGATATCTCGCCGGATTGTGTGGTGGTAGATCCTCCCCGGAAAGGGTTGAACCGATTTGCTGTTGACGGATTGGTTGAAAAGAAACCTCCGGTGATAATCTACGTTTCTTGCAACCCATCCACCCTCGCGAGGGATGTGAAACGGTTGATGCGGTCAGGCTATTTGCTCGAGAAGTCGGTATTGGTGGATATGTTTCCCCAGATGTATCATATTGAATCAGTAAATTATCTAACCCGAAAATGAAAACTTAGAAGAGGACAGATGCGAGTTCTGTACGATATGCACGTGTATCAGGGTCTTCTTCACCCATGATCTCCAGAATGCTTAAGATAACCTGCTGAGCTTTTTTGCCGCGGTAATGCTTGTCTTGCCGCAGGATATCTAATAATCCATCTAACGCAATTGGATATTTCGCCTGGCTGGATAGGCGGATGCTGTTATAGAAAATCGCATCTAGATCATTTTCGTTCGGAAGGTTTTCCTGGTGATAATCAATCAAAATTTTTGCGAAGGGTTTAAGCAATTCCGCCTGGTTGATTTCACGGACTGATAGAATTCTCTCTAACAGTTCCATTGCTTCCCCGGGTTGATCCTGAGCCAATAATGCTTTTGCCAAACTAAGCATTGCGGCTGGCGAATCAGTTTTTTCCTCCAGTACCTTTCGCAGGATCATTTCGGATTTTTGCCAGTCCTGTGAGAGCAGAAGATTCTGCGCTTTGGATAAATCCAGGTTAATAGGACCTGGTGGCAAGAGGTTGCTGATTAATTCTCGTAATCTTGCTTCGGGTTGTACGCCCACAAACTCAGTTGTGACTTGTCCCTCAATAAACGCTTTTACGGTTGGGATACTGCGGATATTGAACCGCATTGCTAGATTTTGATTTTGGTCAATATTCACTTTGGCAAGGCGCAAACCACCGTTGGCTTCATTCACGATCTTCTCAAGAAGAGGGCCTAATGTTTTACAGGGATGGCACCATTCAGCCCAAAAATCGACCAAAACCGGCGTGTTTTTTGAGAAAGCAATTACTTCATATTTAAAATTTATTTCATTGACATCAATCACGAATTGTGAAGCCATCATATAAATTTCTCCAAAAGCTTTTCTAACAAAATGTGCCTAATCTTCGCCATCAATTGGAGCTGCTGGCTGTTCAACGCGAATCACATCACCATGAAAATTTACAATGATCTTGAACCCAAGCATACCCAGGTACACACGCCCGTCTTCAGGAATACCGTTAGATAGGAGGAGGTTGAACTGGTCATCCAAATTTTCCAATTGATTCTGGATGATCGCATGCGTGAAAATATCCACATCACCGATCATTTTTATCGTATGTTCAGCGATGAGATCTTTATTGTCTTCAACTTGATAGCGTATGGCATCAATGACCTGCCCATCAATCTTTTCGGCAGAAATATGGCGCATAAAACCATCGTCATTAATTACGTAGCATGCCTCATCACCGACGAAGGCTGTGCCTAATGGTTGATCATTGTCGTCAAAGACCAACCCCTCAAAAACTGCTTTTGTTGTCATATGTAAAATTATTTTAATGGAGATTTGCCAGATTGCTTCTTAACAATTCCTATGAATATCATACGACGATAACCTGTGTGCCGTACCTTGAAACATATTTTTTCTCGCGTGGAGGAACAACCGGGTTTGTCCATAAGTAAATCCATTTCGCAGCGTGGATAGGCAAGTTCACACACCCATGGCTGCGTGGTTGGGAATAATCATTATGCCAATAGGTCCCATGAAAGGCTATTCCGCTGTCCGTGAAATATGAAACCCATGGAACACCATATAGTTCATTATCGTTGATGCCGATTTTGTCGGAATGGACCATGTGTCTTGAGGGGCGTTTATAATTAATAAAGTAGTTACCTGCAGGTGTGGTGAGGTTCAGGTTTTCCGAGAACTTCCCGGAAGATATGGCGGAAATCATTACAGGAGTATTATTTTCATACGCAAAAAGTATTTGATTCTTGGTGTCAACCAGAATGCTTTTTTTCTCCGGTTCAATTTCTGGAGATAATGGAAGTAATTCTTCATCATCAATTATTCGCAAATGGGTTGCATTTACGTAATAAGATTCCCCCCAGCGATCTTCTTTCACAAGGTAATATAAATTTCTGTCAAGATCTTCCCCTAACCCGTACACCCAATGAGTGGATCCATAGAAAAAGAACTGGTGGGAACGAGTGTTTTGCTTGTCTCCTGGCCAGGCTTCACTGAGTGGAACTGTGATTTCAGCGAGTTGACCTGCGGAGCTGATGTCTTCACGCGGTTCATTTAGTGTATCTTGAACAAGTTGGATGCTTCGTGATTGAATATAGGAGTCATTTTCCATTCCGAACCAGATATCATTTCTTGATGAATGTGAAAATCCAGTGATTGGTTGGGAAAGTGAAACAACATCATTGAATTTATGAGAGCCGTTGCGGACACTTCGGGTATCTGGTTTTACGTAAGTGGGGGTGCTGTCGAAAAGAACACGGCCGATTGTCTTAGATGAGACGATTTCTATATCATAAGTTAGTGATTGGGCAGGATAATTAAATGATAAAAGCGGCCAACTGAATGCGGTTAGCGCAGATCTTTTTAGGAAATCTCTTCTTGAAACCATTTTCCCCAATTATACGCAGTTTTATTAATAATAAACGAATACATATGTGCCTATTGATGATTGGCTATAGACCCAGGCAGCATCATTTGTGTTCATGTTCACACACCCGTGGCTCATAGGCGTACCAAAGTTGCTGTGCCAGTAAGTGCCGTGAATGCTGTACCCTTTGTAAAAAAACATGGAATATGGTACATCTGGCAAATTATATC
>CBDAFG010000015.1:0-1928 GCA_965195205.1 uncultured Pelolinea sp.
GCGACCACCGAGATCTACACTCTTTCCCTACACGACGCTCTTCCGATCTGTAAATATAATGAATCGTGGCTTACCATTTTTCAATATGATGCCGGAGGGTGGAATGAAAGATCGAGCAAAAGAGAAGGTCAAGGAACTTGCCCGACGATTCAGGTACAAATGGATAAAATATAACTACTGGATTTATTGCCTAATTCTAACATTGGTAGTCCTTTCAATTATATATTACGTCCATCCGAACGAATGCCCAGAGAATGCAAGGTACATATTAAGCGCAATTTCTCAAGGCTTGGCTGCTATACTTGCGCTGGTGTTCACGATTACGTTAGTAGTAGCACAGATGACGAGAAGATACACTGCGATGGATAAGATCATATTTAGACGTGAAACCAAGTTTTTAATGATTTTCTTTGGAATTGGCATTATTGCACCGCTTTTAGTTCTTGAATTTGGGTTTTGGAAATGGGGTGTACCTTTGTCGATTGTTATTGCGAGTTTTTGCGTCTTTTCATTGCTTCCGTTTTTGATAGGCGTTAACAGCGTGTTGAAATATGACATTGGGATAGTAAATTTAGACGAAGAGACCATGGAAGCAATTGAGTTGGGATACAAACCAAGGGCTATAAACAAAATCAGGGAGTTGAATGAGATAGGTGAATGTGCAGTTAGGGAATCTCGTGAAGATGTAATATCGTTTATTTCACGTGTTCTATCAAGGATTGGTACAGCATCTGCTAAAGAGAAAGTGTGGTATGTAACTCTTCAGGTTGTTTATGTATTGAAAAATATAGGACTTAAAAGTGTTGAGAAGGGATTTAAATGTGATTCCACAAGAGGAATAGTAGACGGCTTAAGATTTATTGCAACTGAAACATCAAAAGAGATTGAAGTTAGTGGTGACTTTAAGCTTGTGGTAATTGTGGAAGTACTCAGAGGGCTGAGTGATATCGGGGTGAAAGCCGCAGAGAAAGGAGTAGAGGATATAATAAAAGATGTTGCAGAGCACTTAACGCATGTTGGCCAGGTAAGTAGAGATAAAAAAGCAATGATCTGGTTATGGTGCTTGGGCGCGGCAGTGACAAAATACATGCCCGAATATGTTGATGACATCATCAGGAATATCGGAGAGTTGGAGGAAACTATCAGTGATGATTGGTTGCCGTTAGCGGAAAGATATTGCATGGACTACTATCCTGACCTCGACTTAAAAGACGCATTTGAAAAATTTAAAAGAATGAATAATAGATAGACGAAAATAAAAATGTCCCACCAATTCACAAACACCCGTACACCGCGACAGTCGCAGAAGCGAACCGAACAGATTAGGTGAACAACAATGGAAACCGTAACGATGGAAACAAAAACATTAGGACGACACACCGTAGCCGACCCCGCCATCTGCCATGGCGAACCAACCTTTCGCGGCACACGCATCCTGGTCGCGGACGTGCTGGAACAGGTTGAGAGCGGCATGACTTATGAGGCGATCATCGAAGAGTGGCGTGGAACCTTGACAAGCGATGCGATTGCCGAAGCCGTCCACATGGCACGCGAGGCGCCCGCCGCTTATGCGCCAAAACTGGTTTCGGAGCCGGTAACCGCATGAAGTCTGAACTTGTGAGATCCAAACTACGCCTGACAGGTTTACGCTTCGGGTAAACTCATCCGGAAAGTCTTATATCTAAAAAAACTTAAACATGCCTAACAGCGAGGGTCGATCCATGCATGGGGAAACCGAAATGAAAGTCGCAACAACAGAGGCAGAATCAACACTTCCCCCTTCCAGGAAACAATCACAAGGAGGCTTAAGCAAATGCAAAGATATCGGATCTCGGTAGTGATCGAGAAGGACGCAGATGGCTATTTTGCCTTCTGCCCTGAGCTTCAGGGATGTTATACGCAGGGTGATAGCTACGAAGAGGTTTTAG
>CBDAFG010000016.1:0-41152 GCA_965195205.1 uncultured Pelolinea sp.
ACGCAGCTTTGCATCCAGGTTTGATAGGGGCTCATCCATTAGGAAAATACTTGGCTTTACCGCAATAGCTCGAGCTACAGCTACACGCTGCTGCTGCCCGCCAGAAAGCTGGCTGGGAAAACGGTCCAGTAATTCAGGGATTTTTACCATCCCTGCGACTTCATGTACCGTTTTATCAATAACTTCCTTTTTCTTACCCATTAACTTCAAGGCAAAGGCAATATTATCGTACACTGTCATATGCGGCCACACAGCATAGTTCTGAAAGACCATGCTCACATCTCTCTTGCGTGGAGGAAGATCAGTCACATCTTTTCCGTCAATTAATATTCTGCCTTCTGTTACTTCTTCTAAGCCCGCAACCATTCTCATACAAGTTGTTTTTCCACAACCGGATGGCCCCAGGAAAACGAGAAATTCCTTGTCATGCACTTCCAAACTAAATTCTTTTACCGCGATTACTTTTTTACCAAACCGCTTGGTAACATTTTTAAATGTTAAGTTTGCCATTATTTACTCCTTCTACACCGTCATTCCGCCCCACATCTGATTGATGTATCGGCGGATAATAAAAGTAAAGATAACTGTTGGAACAGCCATTACAATACCACCCGCGGCGGCAAGATTAACTTGGCCTACCGCGCCAACAAGGGATTGATACACAACGACTGAGAACGTGGGGTTGAACTGTGTCAGTACAATAGCTGCTACAGTTTCATTCCATGCTCCCAAAAAGGCATACATAGCCGCTGCTGCCAGCCCCGGCAGCGCCAAGGGAAAGGTGATTCGCATAAAAGTCTGTATCTTCGTTGCCCCAAAAACCTGGGCGGCTTCCTCAAGAGTTACAGGAATTCCCATAAAAATACTAGCCGTGATCCACACAGTAAGGGCAATAGAGCCGATCGAATAAACAAGCGCTAAACCTATGGGGTTGTCATAAAACCCAATCCTGATAAGGATGACCACCATAGGTAAGGCAATCGCAATTCCCGGGAACATTCTCACAAAAAGCACACTGAACTTTAATGCATCTCGCCCAGTAAAAGAATATCTCGCAAAAGCATAGCCAGCCATCCCCCCAATTGATAGTGATATCAATATTGTCAAGACACATATTTGCAAGCTGCGAATCAGCGCTGGAAAAGCATCGTTAGTTATAAGGAAGAAAGCCTTAAAGTTATGGAGCATATCTACTTTTTTTGTAAAATAGACAATATCCTCGGTTTCAAGCCTGCCAATTTGCTCCTCAATTTCCCCTATTGTGGTAGGTGTTCCCAGCCTGGCTTCCATAAAAATGGACATTTTTTTCAGGTCTTTAGTATCCATGACAGTCTCATAATCCTCTTCTGCCTTATCATAGATACTCAACAAATAACCTCTCTCACCATATTCGAGTTTATAGTCGCTCGTCAGAGATGGCAGCAAGGGGAGCGGAAATTTGTACGAATCTCTGGTAGTTAGAAAGGAAAGGGAAACAAGGAAAAACACTGGTAAAAGAATTGTAAAAGCAACAGACGTGATGATGATATATAAAAGCGCTTTGTTTGCCAATTTATAGGGATTGAACCGTTTCTTTTTTGAGGTCATCATCTTCTTTACCCTTCTTTCTTTTTTTGACCAGTAGATCCTGAAATCTTCAGGTAAACCAACGCTGTTATGGAAACGATGATTGTGACAATGATTGTATAGCCTGAAGCCATTTGATGGCTAATATCCAACCCTGGCACTTCCTTGTGGAAATATACAATCCTTTCAACTAAAACAGGTAATCGCGTAAAACCTAACATGACGATAATGATCAACCAGATCTGGATCGCTGCAATTAATCTCATCACTACTGCTGTCTGAATAGTTGGCTTTAAAAGCGGGAGTGTGATTTTCCGTAGAACAGTAAGATAGTCACCCCCAAAAACATATCCTGCCTCTTCAGATTCGGGCGGGATATTCTGCAGACCTGCCAGTAAAATTATCATTATAGAGGGGATAACCTGCCAGGCATCAATAATAATTATTAAAGCCAGCATTGCCCATTCTGAACCTGCCAGCCAATAAATCTTATCGCTGCCGGTAAACAATCCCACATAATGTAGAAAACTATTCAACCAGCCGTTTGTAGTGAGACCTGTTTTCCACATCGCTCCAACAGCCACAGATGGCAAAGCCATCGGGATCATCGCAAGGAATAAGAATATGCTTGATCCAGGGAATTTCCGGTTGATCAATAATGCCAAAAACAATGCGGCGAAAAATTCAAGCGCAACTGAGGCAATTACAATAAGAGTAGTGTTTCTCAGCGCTGGCAAAAAATTAGCGTCATTAAGAACCATTACATAGTTATTAAAAGTGAAATGCCCGTATGCATCAGTAAAACTATCAACAAAAGACTTCACCACTGGCTGAGCCCAAAAGAATAAATAGTAAATGACAACCGGAAGAATCAAGAGGTACGGTGCCATTTTTTGGCCTAAACTTCTAATATTTTTAATTCTCATAACAGCCATTGGTTCCTCCTTTCTTTTTCTATATAAATAGAGCCGGGAATTTTAATTTGAAACCCGGCTCTATTTGTTTTTCTATAATTCTCTTTTCAATTCAGGTGCTAATTTAGCAAGGCTTCAAGTTCTGCAGCGCCTGCGTCCAAGAGTGCCTGATCAACAACACCGCCGCCTCCGAGGACCATGTCCTTGAAGACATTATCGAATACCAATTTGACCGCATTCCAATCTTGATACAAAGAAGCGGGGATGCCGGACACATTAGCATTCTCAAACACCAGCAGCGCTTTGGTAATAATCTCATCCACGGGCTCATCACCCAAATATTCAACCGCTTCAGCAATTGCCGGTATGAAACCACCAGTTCCTTTGCCAATCTTCAATTGAATGTCTGGCCGGGTCAGATATTCCAATAACACAACAGCCAAATCATAGTTCGATGAACCCTTGACAATACCAAAGCCATGCGCACCAGCTATTGAACCGATGCCCTCAGACCCAGTTGGCGCAGGTGCAACTACAAACTGCGTCTCATTGGAAGCGTAAGCTTGGCCGACACGAGCGTTGTGAGCAACGCTTAACCATGCCTCTTCACGCATCAGTGGTTCGGTGCAGTTATCAACATTCAGCACTGTTGGCATAAAACCATCAGCAGCACCTATCTTCACCCAGTTTTCCCATGCCTTTACAGCACCTTCAGAGTTGATATCTGGGAAGCCGCCGCCGTAAGAGAGCGCTGAACCGCCGAATTGGTAAACCCACATTTTCTGTGGGATACCAGTGACACACACCTTGCCTTCACCCTCCCCTTCAGCAACATTGACTGCCCACTGTGCGTATTCTGCATAGGTCAGATTATCAATGTCAACACCGTCGGGTAGATAGGGCAGAGCTTTGTTATTAGCGATCAGCAGGTAAACATCAGCACTGATGGGAACAAAGTATGTCACTCCATCCTTGTCCGTATCCGATTCGAAAGCTGGCAGGATGGTGCGGTCATCCCAGGTAGCAACGATGTCATTGAGAGGATCCACGTAGCCAGCATTAATCCACGTGGCGAAATCTCCATTGTGCGCCACGATAATATCCATGGTCACATGGTCAGTCTCCTGTTGGACACTAACGCGGTCTAACATAGCATCCTGGTCTAAGATCTCAAAGATCACTTCTATACCTGTTTCTTCCTCAAAGGGTTTAAGGATCTCGTTGATGAAGAATGTTTGTTCTTCAGGTGGGCTGAACATGCGAGAAGTTAACACAAGTTTCTTAGTCCCAACTTCCACCTCAACCTCTTCAACAACTGTTTCAACAACTGTTTCAACAATTGTTTCTGGCTGGCAGGCTGCAAGAAACATCGCTGCGATGACAGTCAGAATTAATAATATTTTAATCTTTTTCACTTTAATCTCCTATTATTTGTTTAGTTTCAGAACTAGATATTTCAAACGTTTACTATCTCAGACGATTCTTCACCACCTCCTTCTTTTTACTTATTTGGGACCACTGGATTCTCGAACTATCAATGATGGTTTGAGTATGATTTGCTTTGGCTCCAAGGTCCGTTCTTGAATGATATTAATCAGGATTTCGCATACCATGCTGCCGATCTGATAAATTGGTTGATGTACAGTAGTAAGCGGAGGATGGGCATATTCCGCCAAGGGAATATCATCAAACCCCGTGATGGAGACATCCCTTCCTACTATAAGTCCTAAATCCTGCGCAGCGCTCATCGCGCCAATCGCCATCAAATCATTACTTGCCACAATTGCCGTGGGTGTGTGTGTTCCACTCAACAAAAGTTTTGCCTGTTCATATCCCCCTTTTTGTGTTAGATCTCCTACTCTGTGCATAGATCCATCTAACTGAATGTTATGCGCTGCTAACCCATCCTTTAATCCTTTTAATCTTGTTGCTGCGAACATCAGTTCAGGGTCAGGGGCAATACATCCAAACTGTGTGTGGCCTAAACTAACCAAATGGTCCGCAATCTGTTGCATGCCATATGCGCCGTCTTCGTCAATATAAGGGAAATCATTACGGTCCTCCACACGCCCAAAGACAGTAAACGGATAATCCTGGTCAAGCAGATACTTGATGCGGTCATCGTCACGGCGTGTACGAACAACGATAAAGCCATCGACCCGTCGGCTGTCCACCATCTTATGGTAAACTTCAAATTCTTTTTCGCCTGGAGGTTGAGTTGAAACCAATAGATCAAAGCCTAAATTCGATGCTTTATTACCAACCCCAGCTAAAAATTCACTGAAAAACGGGTCGGAAAAACGGGGACCAAATGTCGGAATGATAAAGCCGATAGTATCAGTTTTTTGCTTTTGAAGTCGTTGAGCGTTAATATTGGGTTGATAGCCCATTTCTTTTGCAATTTTCCGAACTAGCTTCTTAGTTTCCGGACTAACGTCATCATAATCGTTAAGAGCTCTTGAAACAGTGGTAATAGATTTACCTGTTTTTTTTGAGATGTCTTTTAATGTTATCAAATGTAGTGACCACAAACTATTTAGATCAATTGATGATTAAAATACCCGAAACGTTTTGGATATAATAACATAATATACCGAAACGTTTTGGAAGTCAATACCCCTTTTCTTAAAAAATGAAACGAGAGCTTTGAACACCCTCGCTGATTTTAATTATCCTAACCTTCTACTAAATATTAAATTTTTCGAATATCATCCAGCAGCATCTCTGCTACACCAATTACTGTATCGCCTCCCCCGTAATAGACTAAGACTCTATTATCAATTACAGCTTGCCCGCAGCTGAATACAACATTTGGAACATGACCATTAATTTCCCATTCAAGTTCAGGTTCCAGAATTGGCCCCCTTTGCCTAGCAATTACTTTTGATGGGTCCTCCAAGTCCAGCAGCATCACCCCCAAGGAATATCTATTCTCCTGGCTTACGCCATGGTAAATCAAAAGCCAGCCATTTTTTGTTCTAAATGGGGGACCTGCTATTCCTATCTTTTTACTCTCCCAGCTTGACCCTTCAATAGGTTCGGCAACAATCCGATGATCTTGCCATCCCGTTAGATCATCAGATAACGCAATCCATATTGAAGGCGGCCTTCTATGCAGCAGAACATACTTACCATTGATTTTCTCCGGAAACAGGGTTGCGTCTTTATTCGGTTCATCAAGCATCACCCCTAGCCTTTCCCACTCAATCAAGTTCTCCGAAACAGCCAGACTGATGCGATAGTCCTTGTTAAACCGCCCCCCATAACCGGTGTAGACCATAAAGAACCTGTCGTTGATTTTAACTATCCTGGGATCTTCAGGTCCTCTCAATTCCTGCTGCACGTCATTTATCAATATTGGCACTTCCATCCGGTTAAAATGTATTCCATCCGTACTTGCTGCGTATCCCAGGTTATTGATATATTTTCCATCTTCCCCATTGGAAGAAATATCTGTAGCCCGATAAATCAAGTGAACAAAACCCCTATCATATATTGCTGCACAATTAAAAACTGCCCCTGCTTCCCAGTCATGGTCTGCTTCAGGCTTCAATACTGGTTCACTCGACAATCTTCTGAGTTTTATTGCCATAATATTTTTTCACCTCATATAAAAGATAACTTATCTCGCTAATTCTATCAAATACCAAAAAATATTATATAATGACTTCACTATACTCATACCGAAAGGAGAAAGAAATGGCAGGTGTTACATACGACCATGTTGTCAAGAAATACGGCGATGTGGTAGCCGTCAATGATCTCAATTTCAATATTGACGACAAAGAATTCTTGGTTTTAGTCGGTCCCTCGGGATGCGGTAAAACCACCGCCCTGCGCTGCTTGGCGGGTTTGGAAGATATTACAACCGGAGAGATAAAGATCGGAAACAGAGTGGTAAACGAGGTTGCTCCCAAAGACCGCGATATTGCTATGGTTTTCCAGTCTTACGCTCTTTATCCACATATGTCGGTGTTTGACAATCTGGCATTTGGATTAAAGTTAAGTAAAACACCCAAAGATGAAATTATAAAACGGGTTGAAGAAGCAGCAAAAATTCTCAATATTAAAGAGCTGCTTGACAGAAAACCACGTGCGCTTTCAGGTGGGCAGAGACAGCGCGTTGCTGTTGGCCGCGCTATTGTGCGTCAACCTCAGGTCTTTCTCTTTGATGAACCCCTATCCAACCTGGATGCCAAATTGCGCGTGCAAATGCGTGCCGAGATCACCAAGCTGCACCAAAACCTGAAAACCACATTTATCTACGTTACCCACGATCAAGTGGAAGCAATGACAATGGGCACCCGTATTGCTGTACTCAATCATGGAAGACTACAGCAGCTGGATTCACCCCAAGTGTTGTATGATCAACCCGATAATCTCTTTGTAGCTGGATTCATAGGTTCTCCAGCCATGAACTTCTTCAAAGGTGTTGTTAAAAAAGAGCAGGGAAAATTATTCATTGATGCGGGTATTTTCAAGGTTGAGATACCAAAAGAACGCGCCAAGGCTTACCAGGCTTTCGATAAGAAGAAAATTATATTTGGTATACGGCCAGAAGACATTCACAATCCCGATTATCTGCCATTAGATATTAAACCTGCTTTGGTAGAGTGTAATGTTGAGGTTGCCGAGTTAATGGGTAATGAAATTTTCCTTCATCTCACCGCTGGAGAATATAATTTTATCGCTCGCGTTGACCCGCGAACAAATTATAAGATTGATGAAAAGGTCCAGATCACTTTCAACATGGATAATTTCCATCTCTTTGATCCTTCCCAGAACACTGATAATCCGCTTGCTATAAGATAGTATATTTACTTATCAGAAAGCGTGAGCGACCGCTCACGCTTTCTGATTTTTAATTGGTCAAATTTAGCAAACTAAGCGACGGGAAATCATGCCCGCCTTCCCTGTTTCATGCTAGAAATCACGGTGCACGCACTTAGGTTGTCGTAAGAAATACGCGTTAGTTAGTATGATATTATCCCAACCAACATCCCTTTATTCATCAAAAAATTCTTCCCATTTAGAAAACATCTTTCCACAGCCCATGAATTCATCCGGCTTTATTTTCCGCATGCCATACCCCATCTCTAAACTTCGCTGACTCCCCTCCTTGAGTTATAATCACAAACGATATTTACACATATAACATCGGAGGTTACTATCAAGATCTACATCAGTGGTATCAGCGGATTTTTAAGCATCAATCTCGTGCGCTATCTGCGCGCCAATGGCTACAAAAACATCTCCGGCATCGATCTGGTAGATTTCACCTACCCGGAGCGGGACAAGATCACTTTCACCCAGGGCGACATTCGCGATCGTGAAGCAGTCCGCAAGAGTATGGCTGGCGCGGATATCGTTATTCACACCGCGGCCGCTCTTCCCCTCTACACACCAGAAGATATCTACACCACCGATGTCGTCGGTACCCGCATCCTCCTCGAGCAGGCCAAGGAATACGGCGTCAAGCGCTTCATCCATATCTCCTCCACCGCTGTGTATGGTGTCCCTAACCACCACCCTCTTTACGAGACCGATCCCGTTGATGGCGTCGGTGCCTACGGCGAGGCCAAGGTGCAAGCGGAAGCCGTTTGTGAAGGGTTCCGTGCCGGCGGCATGTGTGTGCCCATCATCCGCCCAAAATCATTTGTTGGCCCGGAACGGCTGGGCGTTTTCGCCATCTTCTATGAGTGGGCCAGCGAAGGCAAAAATTTCCCGATGATTGGCTCCGGCAGAAACCGCTATCAACTTCTCGACGTTGAAGATCTCTGCCATGCGATCCATGCCTGCATAACCCTGCCCATAGCGCAAGTCAATGATAATTTCAACATCGGTGCGGGCGAATATACTACCATGCGCCAGGATTATCAGGCCATCCTTGATGAAGCCGGTTTCGGCAAGCGCATCGTGCCCTTCCCTGCAGGCCCGGTCATTTTCGCCCTGAAAATCCTCGAAGCGCTCAAGCTCTCCCCGCTCTACCCATGGATCTACGAAACTGCTTCCAAAGATTCCTTCGTATCCATCGAGAAAGCACAGCAAGTACTGAGTTTTGAACCGCAGTTTTCCAACCAGGAGGCCATGATCCGCAACTACCGCTGGTATCTGGCCAAAAAAGACAGTTTCAGTGGCGGTGAAGGTATCAGCCACCGCCTCCCCTGGAAGCAGAAAGCCCTCAAACTGCTTAAAATCTTCTTCTAATCCATTCTTATTTTTCTTAGACGAACGGCCCCGCACACGGCCGCCTCTTTTCCGCCACCGTAAAAAATGTGCGGCGCAGCAGCTCAATCTCCAGTTACTGTATCTGCGGCATCTATTAACCCTGCTTTTTCCTTCTAACAGTTATTTCTATACGGACAGCGAAAACATTCCCCGCCGCGGGAAGGCGCTATGCCGTTTTTGATTCTCCAAATGATAGCATACGCTTGTTGAATGCGTTTCAAATAACTGGGCCAGCTGCTTCCATCAACAGAAACCTCTGTCCGTTGAAAAGCGGGTTTACGAATTCGGCCCAGATTGTTAACCCAGCGATAATGATCATAATACAATCGGCAGTCAGCGCCCTGATACGCCGCTTGAATATATTTCTTGTAAATCGCCACTTGAAGCTCATCATACGGATAAAAATTTCTCCCGGATTTATGATCCACCAAAACAAATTGTCCATTCTGCTTTAAGACAAGATCAATGACTCCCACCATTGGCGGCAATTTTTCATCTATCTCCATCACAAAAGGGTGCTCCACATCAGCAACTTTAAAACCTGCCCAAAGATTGGCCTGATGCACATGATACGCGTTTACCAAGTGGCGTTTGTTGTCCCCGATACATGTATTCGCAATTCTGTATTCAACAGAAACACTCCCGTTTTCAGACCCAGTCCTAATCATTTCATAAGTTTCCGCGATCAACTGATGCAGAAGTTTCCCTTTCGTGAAATAATCCGGGAAAGGCACCGGTTCTTCCTTTTCAATATACTGCAAATAATAACGATGCTCACAAAACTCAACAGTTGCAACCTGGCTGAAACTAAGATGTGGAATTTCTTCTCCCCTCAGTGTTTCTGCAAATCGGTCGGAATCTCCACGGCACTCCCTGATGATCTGATCGATTCGTTTAGCCGCTTCCTTAAAATTTTCCATTTTGTCCCTGTGTATTGATATTTCACTGTTATATCTGAAGACTGCCGAGATGTCATCAACCTGCACTCCCGGCATTCCCGAGTTTCTGAACGCCCCCTTCCTAAAAAATCTCTTCCGAGAATCTATTATGCGTCCTCTTTATAATATTTCCCTATTCTATACTCGTTGGACCCTTACTACAAGCTCAGTAATTTGTTGTGGTATTCTTAAAATAATCAATGCGGTCCCGTGTGCTTGATTTTACCAATTATTAAATATTCAATATCTTCATAAAACACTTCGCTATATAGAGTAAATATAAATAATGCTGACAAAATCCGACTTCCTCCAATACCTTGAATCACCCCTACACTTATGGGCAAAAAAACACAACAAGATTGCAAAATCTCCTTCAGCCTTTGATATCTACAATATGAATCAAGGGTATAAAGTCGAGGAATTTTCAAAAGTATTTTTGGAAACTTACCTAATCAAAGCCAGCGAAAATGAAAGCATGGTCTGGCAAAAGTCGTTTTCAGATCAACACTATACTTTCCGTTCAGACGCGTTAGTATATAAGCCCAATTCGGATTCATACGACCTCTATGAAATTAAAAGCGGCACAAGTGTCAAACGTGAGAATTATTATGATGTGGCCTACCAATATTTGATTATTTCTAAAAAACACAAAATTGACACATTGTTCTTACTTCACTTGAACAAAAACTATATTCGAAGAAATGAATTGGATATTAAACAGCTTTTTATTGCGGAAGACATCACGAAAAAAGTCCTGGATATCATCGAAGAAGTTAAAATTGCTCGCTTAAAAGCATGGAAAACAACCCGCTCCAACTCCCCAAGAGGAATAGAGCATTGTTATAAGCCAGGTAATTGCCCATGTCCTGACTTATGCCACCCGCGTCTTCCAAATTTTTCAATTTATGACATCCCCAGATTAACAATGAGGAAAAAAAAGGAGCTTTTGGCTATGGGCGTTCTGGATGCCAAAGATATCCCGGATACCTTCTCCCTTAATCCAAAACAACGCCTGATCGCAGGATTAGCCAAATCAAAGCAGGAATATATTGATTGCGAAGCTATCCAAAAAGAAATGGGGACCTTCGTTTTTCCACTGTACTTTCTGGATTACGAGACTTTTATAAGTGCCATTCCGCTTTATGATAGCTATCACGCTCAACAGCAAATAGTCTTTCAATATTCCCTGCATAAAATGGGGTCAATTGAGGATGAATGCAAACATACAGAATATTTATCAACTGAAAACGAAGAACCATCCAGGACCTTGATCAAAAAACTCTCGGTTGAAATAGGGACTACTGGTACTGTGTTTGTGTGGTTCAAGCCTTTTGAAATGACAAGAAATAAAGAATTGGCTCTCCTGCACGCTGATTACGCGGACTTTTTCATTGGCCTGAACGAAAGAATCTATGATTTAGGGGATTTCGTCAATCTTGGGTATTACCTTCATCCCGATTTTAAAGGAAGCTGGTCGATAAAAAAAGTACTCCCTGTTATGGTTCCTGAATTGAGTTATCAGGATATGGAGATTGGACAGGGCGATCAAGCAATGATGGCATGGCAGGACATGATCAATGGTGATATGACCGAGGGTGAAAAGAAGAAGACACAAGAAGCTTTATTAAAATACTGCCAATTGGATACCTTGGGAATGGTAAGAATATTCCAAAAGCTCTGGGATATGCAATAAGACCATTAGAGTTTTTATTAAGCGATGATTGGAATGTAGATCAATCCTTCCTTTTCCGGGATCTAGCAGCACACCCCTGCGAGATCGACATAGTACAGTCTGGAAGCTGCCCCTTAGTTATATATAAATTTCGATTGAATTAGTTTTTAGGTCTTGACAATATATGTATACTTAATTAATGCTTATTAGGACTTATAGGGAATGCTGCTAACTCTCGTGTAAAAAATAAATCGGAAAATGTTGTGTTTACAACTCATATCAGCAATCAAACAAAGTGATTAGCTTTAAGGGAAAGGGAGTTTATCATGTACAAACATCGTCATTTAGAGCGCAGAGATTTTCTCAAACTTGTGGGGGCAGGAGTTGGCGGCACCATTCTGGCCTGCCGAAAAAACACCAACACGGCAACAAACCCAGAGGTCAGCCTCTCTCCTGTGTCTGTCGCTACCCAGACTGCGGGCACGTTCCCGGCAGGGACGCTGGCTAATCTTATACTTGCCAATGGCAATGTATTCACCGTAGATCCGGTCAATACGATCGCGCAGGCAGTGGCTATATCTGGCGACAAAATTCTGATGACCGGCACCACCGAAGACATCCTGGCGTTGGCCGCACCGGATGCGCAGATCATTGACCTGGCGGGGCGCACGGTAACTCCCGGTCTAATTGACACACACTTGCACTTTCGCGGCTATGGCCTGATGACATCCTACTATATGCCCTTCCTTCCACCAGACGTTGTCGATGTCCCTGGAATGCAGTACATGTTAGCGGATGTGATCAAAGGGCTGCGGCCCGGCGAGTGGGTCAACGGCTATTACATGGGTCTGAAAAACAAGCCTATCCCAACCAAAGAAGACCTGGATGTAGTCTCGCCAGAAAACCCGGTCTTCATGATGCATATCGGCGGCCACTGGGGAACGGCCAACACCGTAGCAATGGAAATTGCAGACATCACGCCCAGCACGCGCAGCCCGGAAGGCGGGATCATCGAGAAGGTAAATGGCGAACTGACGGGAGTGTTTTTCAACCACCGCGCAATGGATGTACTCCGCCAACATATACCCCCTATCACCGACGGGCAGGTACGGCAGTCGATCATCGACACGCAAATACTGATGGCCTCTTGCGGGATGACCTGCTTCCACGACAACAACATTCGGGATGTGGAATCAATCAGGGCCTACCAGGAGCTTTCACAGCAGGGTGACCTGTTCCTGCGCAACAACCTGTACCTGACGCTGGAATACCCTTCTGACTTGAACAAAGTTGACCAGGTAGAAGTGATCCGAAATGACGTGACTCGCTTTGCGGGCTATAAATTCCTGATTGACGGGCAGGGCCCAACCGCCTACACCCACCAGCCTCACAACGGTTATGAGTGGCAAATGACCACCTGGGAGCCGAAAAAATTCAAGAATACGGTCAAGAGCCTCCACGATACTGGGCTGCAAATATGCGTACACTGCATCGGTGATGCTGCGACAGACCTGGTGCTGGAAACCTACGAAGGGGCAATGAACTCCAATCCGCGCTCTGACCCTCGCCATCGTATCGAACACGCGGTACTGACCACTCCGCAATCCACGCAGAAGATGAAAGACCTGGATGTGGTGGTCAGCACACAGCCGGCTTTTATCTACCTGTTCGGGGACGGCTGGAAAGGATTGTTTGGAGAGGAACGCATGGACCGTATTATGGTAACGAAAGAATGGTTGGAAGCAGGCGTGCATTTAACCATCGGTTCAGACGCGCCCTCGACACCTTTCTATAATCCACAGGCCACACTGGCAGGCGCGATGAGCCGGAGCAGCATCAAGCAAGCCCCCATCGCCCCGGACCAAGTTTTGAATTTCACGGAAGCCTTACGCGCGCACACCATCGAAGGCGCGTATTCCGGGCATCAGGAGAATGTGCTCGGATCGCTGGAAACAGGCAAGTTTGCCGACCTGGTAGTATGGACACACGATCCCTCGCAATTGTCATTGCCGGAACTAGCGCTTACTCAGACAGTGGATATGACGTTAGTAGGCGGAAAGACAGTCCACCAAGCCTGATATTTAGTTTTATAGATGAAAACAGCACCGGGAGAAGCGACACAAAAGAATAAAATAGATCAAATTCAATTCGATTAACAATCTTTTCCGCCTATCAGTTGCAGTACCTCAGGCAATAAAGTTTTTGTGGTCGAAATGGCTTCTTTCGCATGAATTGTAGATTTTCCCTGCCAATCTCCAAAATAACCACCCGCCTCAGATAAAATGACCGGGAAAGGTCCGCAATCCCAATCGCTCATGATAGGATCCAGCATTAATTCTGCTCGTCCTGTAGCCACCAGTATATGTCCATATGCATCCCCAAAGGCGGATATCAAGTAGGCGGATTGTTTGATCCGTTCCCAGGCACCTTCTCTCTTGTATTTTCGAAAATTTCTTACATCCCCAAAAACCACATTTCCCTGCGATAGTTTTGAAACCTCAGATACATGTGCTTCGCGTCCGTTCCACCAACAGCCTTCGTTTGTTGCTGCCGCAACCATCTCATCCAAAGCAGGCGAATACGCTGCTCCAGCCCTGACAACACCTTCAATCTCCAAGCCGATTAAGACAGTGTAAAACGGTATACCCCTCACAAAAGATTTAGTTCCATCGATTGGATCTATGTACCAGCGATGACTGCTGGTTTCATTTTCGGATTCCCCAAATTCCTCACCCACGATCATATGGCCAGGGAATTTTTCTTCAATACGCAATCGGATGAATTCTTCTGTTTTTTTATCAGCAATAGTCACCGGGGAATTATCGGCCTTCATATCTGGTTTAATTCCAGTCTGGAAATACTCCAATGTCAATTTACCTGCCTGGTATGCAGTTTTTTTTATAAAATCAAGATATGGACTGAAAGAAATAGTCATGATCGGCCCTTTTATATGAAATTAGTATGGGAATAATTATAATTAATTTAAGAATAGTAATATATACACTTGAATTCAACTCGTAAGTGCGTCATTATCCGCACCCGAGAAAATCTCTTTCAAGAAAGGTAAACATACATGAACAAAATCCCCACACCCCATATCGAAGCAACGTCGAAAGATGAGATTGCAAAGGTTGTATTGATGCCTGGCGATCCCCTCCGCGCGAAGAAGATCACAGAAACATACCTTGAAAGTGCACAATTATTCAATCAAGTCCGCGGCATGCTGGGCTACACAGGTTTATATAAAGGAAAAAGAATCAGTGTCATGGGCTCTGGCATGGGTTTTGGTAGTATGGGTATCTATTCCTATGAGCTTTTTAAATTCTATGATGTTGACGTGATCATTCGCATCGGCTCTTGTGGTGCAGCTACCCCAGATTTGGATATCTTAGATATCGTCCTCGCCGATCACGCATTTTCAACAGAAACATTTGGCAAAGACGCGCACGGCTATGAAAAATATTTTATCAAAGGCAGTGAAAGAATTTCGGCGGTGATTAAAAAAGTGTCTTCGGAGATTGAAGTAAAACTTACCGAGGGCAATATCAGCTCAGGGAACGTGTTCTATTCAACTGTGGAAGGAAATCGAGAAAAAATAGAAGCTGAAAATAATGTTATCGCTGGTGAGATGGAAGCTTTCGCGCTGTTTGCTAATGCAAAAGCGCTGAAAAAAGAAGCGGCCTGCCTCTTGACTGTCTCAGATAGTACCTATCATAAGGAAAAGAACCTTTCAGCTGAAGATAGGCAGAACGCTTTCGATGAAATGATGCTGCTTTCACTGAATACAGCCGCTGCCATCATGGACGAAGTGGACGGCTAACCAGAATATTTGCGGTTGGTGATTTGTGACGCCCCAGCCTACAAGTTTGCCTGTGCAAACTTGTAGTAAAAATCTGTGATGAGTTTGAAATTATTTTTTATAGTATGCTGATTAAGAGT
This sequence comes from uncultured Pelolinea sp., assembly GCA_965195205.1. Lineage (GTDB taxonomy): Bacteria > Chloroflexota > Anaerolineae > Anaerolineales > Anaerolineaceae > Pelolinea. The sequence continues at coordinate 15,258 of CBDAFG010000016.1, forward strand.
TATCCTCAATTCACCCTATTGCGTCTATAGTATCCATAGATTCTACTCAGGTTGCGCCAAGCCTCCAAATTTAGTACCACTAACAAGTAGACACTTTAAAGATTAGAAGAAAATTCATGCGAGGTTTTATTCCCTAAAGAAGCATGGGGGCGAATGAACCTGACTGGCTCACATCTTTTTCATTGCTCCTGATCGTTTTTGTATTTCTCTCCAACCACCTTATCCGCATTTTTTTCTCAAGCTGGGGTGAGGTTTTTGTGATCTTAGCCGCTTCCCACTTTGTAAAGTCATCCGGGCTCGTGCCGTTTCTCTCACCAACTTGATAAAGTGTCAGAGAGGGGATTTTGGTATACTTATAAAAAAGTTATGCGAAAAAATGTTTAAGCTAAACCTTCAGTCAATTGTTCCAGTAAAGTTGAGTGATTTTCCTAAAATCACAAAAATTGGTGAACCCTACCATTTTAAAAGATGGGATTTTGATAAAAAAAGCAATGAGCCAATTTTAAGCTATTGGTTTTGGAATAAAGAAAAAAATTATCGAAACAGAAAAAGAGTATTCATAAACGAATTCGAAACTCTCTTACGAATAGCCATAGAAAGTGGCTATTTACTGAGGTCGGATTTTGAAAAAGTATGCCCAAAAACAAATAGCGATGGCACATGTGGTTTCGCTGTCATTGTAGCAATCCTAGAGTATCTACAAGTTATCGAAAATACAAAACCTGGAAGTTATTCTCTCATAAATAAATGGGAAATCAGGGAATTGTTAAAATAAGCAATATCATCAATTTTTCCAGTACAAAAGTAATACGAATAAGAACATATAGGGAAACGGATTTATATGCGTTCATTTAAACAAAACATGACGCACCGGCCTACAAGTTCACCGGTGGTGAGCTTGTAGTAAACGATTATCCCATGGATAGTTATTAGGTATTCTGTGACAACCAAACAACGAGGTTAAATAAAACATGACGCACCGGGGCTTCCGATTATCCTGTGGATAGTCGGAAGGTATTTCTGGATCATCGAATAATAGATGCCTGGTTAAAAAAAGAGATGACGCACTGGGGCTCACCATTCACCAGCGGTGAGTGGTGAGTAATCTTTCATGCCAGAATCACCACATAATGAGGTTAAACAGAAGATGACGCACCAGGGAATCGAACCCTGAACCTACTGATTAAGAGTCAGTTGCTCTTTGTGTCCACAGCGTAGTACAGCGTCCATTGTGTCCACACAGTACACAAGGCTATGCGAAAACTGTCCATTGTGTCCATTGTTTCCACCCTGTTTCATCCCAATTGCACCGAAATTGCACCGGGAAAGGCGATTCATATTCAAAATGAAAACACCCATCATATAAATTTTCTATATCCTTCCCTGTTTGCCTTAATTGTCCAGCCCTATAACGTAAACTCAAATACTTAAATAATTTTTGTAAGTCTTGAACTCCTGCTTTTGATAATGCCTTAGGGTTTGGATAAAATGAAATGAGAAGATTGTATGAATTAATCTTAATTCTGTTGCTCACGTTTGTTGTAGTAGTTTTTCTGCAATTATTATTTTATACAGATCTGTAGTATTTCTACTAGGAAATTCACGCTTTTTTATTTCATATTAAGCAAATATTTGTATATGATAACTAGCAATTTCAACTTTTCCTAAGTGTAATTCCATCGCCATTCTATTTTATCTCTAGAGATAAAATCAGGAAAATCTATTTGGTCAGGTAAATTAGAATAGTTGTTTTTAAAGTTCGCAGATTCTGACAAAAACACTCTTCCATTTGGATCAATTCTGAGATGTCCGCTATCAAATAATCTGTGAATATCAACACGCATACATAATCCATTATCAAGCGAATCAGGTCCTTGGTCTGCAACAGGAACTATATGAATCGCCTCAAGAACAGCCGGGATATCCACTTTACTCAAAATACAAGTCGAGTTAAATGCGTTTAATACCGCTGATCGAAAATCTTTTTGTTTTGGACGGGAAAGTACAGATGTTTTTACGCGCGACCTCTCCTGGTCTATTGTTCCAGATAAAGGTATTCTGTGAAAAATTTCTGGCGTCCTGATTAAATCACTACCCGTGAAATCTATTTGCTCGAATTGATTGATTTCTGCTAAAGGAATAACATTAAGAATAAATCGTTGGAAATCTCGGCTTTCAGTAGAATCGAATTGGCAAAAGCCATAATTACTAAGAAATAACAAAAATTCTCTAGCCATTCTTTTATCATTTGCCTCTGGAGTACAATCGGGCCAATCAGATATATCCAGTTTACCATCCCTGTATTTGTATATTGCTTCTATATAAGTTTCATCAATGGCGTTAATTCCAGCTAATGGAATGACTATTCTATAGAGCTCGAATGGAGTAATATAAGCCTCTGGCACTCCAAAATTTTCCGCAAGCAAAGATAAAATTCTGAGAATCAGTTCTAAGGGTTTTATTCTAAGTGTTCCCCACTCTTCAATATTCGATTCAATTCTTGGATTTGGTAATTCAAGAGTTTTGATAACTGACATAGCAAATTCCGTTGGTGTAATTTTTCCATCAGCGATCTTTTTCCCATAATCAGTAAGTAAAATCCCTCCCCGGGTGTCAGCCATCAATCCTAAAGCTTTCCAATATTGACCAGAGTTACGAATAATATTGCGTCTCGCGCTTCGTGCTAATTTGACATTAGTGTTAGTTTGATATTCAACCACTCTCAAAGCCGCAAGGAATTGCTCATCACTTGGTGGAAATCCCTCATATTTTCTCAAAGTTCTTAGAACACCCAAATAAACTGGAGGATAATTCAACCCTTCAGTGCAAGTTAGTGTTGCCCAACGCCACTTATAGTTATCAAACGGTTTTTGGGGAGTAATTATTTTAGGCATAATAATCCTATGAGAAACATTTTCCTATTGCCTCAGCCAATAAGGGAGGTACTGCGTTTGCTATTAAGCGATATGATATTGATTTAGAAGCAAAAAAAACGAAATCCATTGGAAATGATTGTATAATTGCTGTCTCTCTAACTGACATTCGTCGATGGCCTTTAGGATGCGGTAGGACAACGACACCACCTTTATTGTCGCCTCTTCCAGTAACTGTTGGGGAAGGCAAATCTGGATTCAACCTCCGATGACCTAAATAATTTTTAAACTCAATTTTATATTTTGAATATACATGGTTGGGTATATTTGGTGAGTCTTCGGGTTCGGGAATATCACGAAGTGCCTCACCGACGGAAACCCATGGTTTGTATTTTTTATCTAGAAAATTTACCGATGTTAATAATTCAGGATTAATATGAGTAGGTTCAGGATATTGGATATCTGCATCTAAATCCTTTCGGACTCCGAAGAATATAACCCTTTCTCTTTTTTGCGGAACACCAAAATCTGCTGCATTTAAGATTTTATAGTTTGCACGATAACCTGCATTATGCAAATCCTGCATAATCATTGATAATACTTTTCCTTGGTTTAAAGACATAATACCTTTTACATTTTCAGCTATAAAATATTTCGGCTTCTTTTCTAAAATTATTCTTAATAACTCTTGATATAAAAAGTTGCGGTTGTCTTTTTCATGACGGTTCATATTCGCAATTGAGAATCCTTGACAAGGAAAACCACCTATTACAATATCACCATCTGGAATAACTGAGGAATCAATATTTTGTATGTCGCCTAAAACAATATGATTGCCAATATTCTTCTTATAGGTATCAACTGCGTGCTTGTCATTATCATTTGCCCAAATTATTTTATGCCCTGCTCGTATCATGCCAAGATCAAGTCCGCCAACACCAGAGAATAATGAGATAACCCTCATTTTGTTTTTATCCTTTCAAGAATTTTGAGCTCTTTGCCTAATAATCTAGCAAATAATACTGGAACAGCATTTCCCACCTGTCTATAACAAGAGCTCATACTTCCAACAAATTCAAAATCAAGTGGAAAGGTTTGTATTGTCGCACTTTCCCTAACACTCATTCGCCTATGATTTTTTGGATGTGGAATCGCGCAAACGCCACCTTTACCATTTCCTCTAGCTAAAATTGTTGGTGATGGTTTGTTAGGATCTGTACGACGATGTCCAGTAAAATTTCTGTTAGTTAATTTATATTTTGAATAAGTTTGATTAGGCAATTTACAGTTATTTGAATCTGGTTCAGGGATGAATGCAAGAGCTTCGCTGCTGGTTACCCATGGTTTTAATTCACACTCTATATTTGAATGAGTAGAACTAGGAAAAGTATAATCCAATGTCGTGGACAAATCATTACGAGTACCTGCAATTATCACTCGTTGACGTGTTTGTGGAACTCCATAATTGGCTAAATTAAATAATTTATATTTAACTCTATACTCGGATTTCTGAAAGTCATTAACAATATTTTTTATCGCTTGCCCTTTTTCTAATGAAAGCAATCCCTTAACGTTTTCAGCCAAAAAATATTTGGGTTTTATCTCTCTAATAACTTTGAGAAAGTAAATATACAATTTGTTGCGATCATCATCTTTCGAACGGTACTTATTCGCTATTGAGAAGCCTTGGCATGGGAATCCGCCAACCACAACATCTGCAGATGGTAAAGTAGAAATATCAATATCAGCAATATCGTTAAAAACAATGTGATTTCCAATATTTTTTCTATACGTTTTTACAGCATCTAGATCATTGTCATTTGCCCAGACAATTTCATGATTCGATTGAATAAAACCTAAATCTAAACCACCAGCGCCGCTAAATAAAGAAATTAATCTCATATAACCTCTTTGAACTTCAAAGAACCATTTTTATTTTTACATTTTTGATAATCATTCTATTGCTTCAAATAATTATTTTTATCTTTATTTTAATCTCTAGCTACAGATAAAGCTCACATTTTTAAAAATTAATAAATTAATTCAAATGCAAATGAATCTACAAGGTACCACAATTTAAATAATTATAGGAGTTCCTTTTTATCCTTCACTTGAATAAACATTTATGATTTCAAGAATCATTCCTACTCGTTTTCTTTTTTGTTTCTTCTTTCTCTTACATTAAAATCTGCGAGTGCACGAGCTTGAGCGATCAATTTACGTAGATCATCCATGTTGAGTCTTTGAGCTTGAGTCAATAACTCTTGTTCAAGTATTGTCAGATCCTCTGTGCTAATTTTGTCTTGAAATTCTTCAGGAAAGAAATAGAGAATTGGTTTATCAAGAGCATAACTAAAATACAGTATTTCTTCGGCAGATATAGATCTCACCCCAGATTCAATTTTTGAAATTGAAGATTGGCGAAAATATGATTTTTTTGCAAGATTGGCTTGGCTTAATCCAGCCTCAAGCCTGGCTTTTCTTATACGATCACCTAAGGCAATAGTAAATTTATTTGGAAGGTAAGAAGATTCATCTTTTATAGAGTCTAAGAATTTTTCTATCATAAAACACCAATTTCAGTATTGACAAGTATTCTATTATAGAATATAATAATATTCCTTATGAGAATGTTCTTGTTGCTTACGTTATTACTAAAATTTGTCCTTTTTCAATTATGCATATTAATTATAACAAGTTATGCGAAAAAAGAATGGGAAAGTAGAAAATATTTATTTTGCAGGGGTTACGCTGTCAGGACAGTCTAAGCCGTTTGTCCGAAGCCGCTTTTCACCCTGCGAACAGAGGCTCATAGTCAAGGGTGATGAGCGAAGCGGCGCAAGCCAGGAACCCTTGACTTTGAGTGTGAGCAGGGTAGGCTTCCAACGGACTGACGGCGTGACGGAAAAAAAGAGGTGAGTTGATGGATGAACAGGTTATAACCACAAGAAGGGGTAAATTCGGGAAACTACAGGTTACCCTTCCTTTGGCTGTCAAGCAGTCAATCATGACTAGCATAAATCAGTCTGGTTTACGCAGGGCTGAATATTTGCGGATTGCTTTGATGATCGGTTCATCACAACTTACCCAGGGGATCAGCAAACATCATTTATCAGAAGTAAACCAGGGGGGCGATCAATAATAATGGATCAAATGAGCTCTTCTATAGCGCAGGATTTCGAAGAATTGGTGGTGGATAGATTTGATCATCCAAGTGATATTTGGGATAGCAAAATTGGACGGAAATTACTAACAGAAGAAAGTGTTTTATGGATTTTGTCTTTAGCAGATTGGAAAGTCAGCTTAACGCTCACGTTCAGAGATGAAAAACCTTATGATGTCGCTATCGCTTATTTCAAGAGATTGGTCAGATATTTAAATAAAGATGTATTTGGTAAACAATACACCAAAATTGTTAAACACTCATATTTTTCATACGCATTGGGAATTGAATACCAGAGAAGAGGCGTTATTCATTTCCATGCCCTTGTGGATAGACCTGTTAATTTCGATAAGATTCATAAACTTTGGAACGATTGGGCTGGGTTTGCCTGGATAGGCAATATTAGAAACCAATTTGATTGTGTAAGGTATATTGCGAAATATAACCTCAAGGGCGGACAGAATGAGGTTTACATAGCAAAAAAACTTTATATACCAAATAAAACTCCTTATTGGTGGAATGATGACCAGACGAATCAGCCCAAATTGTTTAATGATCGTCCTGGAGTGTCCTCTGGGCTTGAGCCCCAAGGACACACAGGACGAGACTAAAGTTCTGCGGAATCGCCCCGGGGACTTAGGAATTTAGAAGAAATGGAGAAAGTAATTAGCACCTCGAGGGCCTTTTACTTGACCCTCGAGGTGTATTAATTTGTAAATAAATAGTAGTGAAAAGATAAGGATATGAATAAATATGAGTAAAAACTATGCAAGAATCGATTAAATATATTCATGATAGCCAGAGGCTATTGAAGGCTATCGAAGTTGCCAGGATTTTGAATATCAGTCGATCCTTGGTCTATCGTTTGATACATACTGGCAAGATTCCTCATATCCGCATCAATCAATCTGTTCGTGTACATCATGATGATTTATGTAAATTCATTGAAGGCAATCGTACTGAAGCTGATACCTATCCAATACACTCTTAGAGGATCATTTTGAATTCATTTGTCTTGATTTTTTCAGTGCTTCATTGTATAAAGAGCACACGCAATCAGGTGCATTGTGGGTGGGGGAATCAGGACATTAACAATTGGATAGATCAAAAAATAAATGAATCGCCTTTCCTAAAACTCAAAGAAAGAAAGGAGTAAAGGAAATGGCGAGAAGAGGTAAAAAAGAAGGATCAATCTACAAACGAGAAAATGGTTTCTGGAGAGCTCAAATCTCCATTGACGGAAAACGCTTGAGCCATACTGGAAAATCCAGATCCGAATGCAACGAATGGTTGCGCAAGACCATGGATTTGGTTGATAAAGGTATGACTTTTCAAAGCAGGAATCTGTCAACAAAAGAATATCTCGTGGATTGGTTTTCAATCAAGAAGAACACCGTCAAACAAAAGACGGCTTATGATTACGGAAGACTGCTAAAGAAATATATATATCCTTCCTTAGGACATGTCAAATTAAAAGAATTGACCACTTATGGCATCACACGCTTTTATGCCAGAATGAAAGATAATGGCAAAGGAGTCCGGACTATCCAGATCACCCATAACATTTTAAGATCTGCATTACAGGATGCGGTCCGAAACGGAATCCTTGGCAGGAATCCTTGCATAGGTACATTACTTCCCAGAGAAACAACTAAAGAGATGCAGGTTCTCAATGAAAGCCAGGTCACAGAATTTCTAATTGCAGCAGAGAGCTCAAGATACAAAGCTCTTTATCAGTTAGCGATCACAACCGGAATGCGCTACAGTGAATTGGTTGGATTGAAATGGAGTGATATCGATTGGAATAAAGGTACTATCAAAGTCCAACGACAGCTTCAATACATTCCTCATATAGGGTTTCAATTCAATGAACCCAAGACTCGGAGCGGCACTCGAACAATCATGTTAGGGGTTACCACCTTAGAAAAATTGAGAGAACACTTCAAAGAAAACGCTCATAAAGACCAAACTGGTGAAAACCTCATTTTCGTAAATGGAATCGGCACAAAGATTTATTTCAAAAGATTCTATAAGGATTTCAAGCGGGTTTTACGAAAAGCAGAGTTACCAGATATTCGTTTCCATGACCTAAGGCACACAGCAGCTACTCTGATGATTTCTAATGGGATTCCCGTGGTGATTGTCTCCAAGATATTAGGACACTCCAAACCCAGCGTTACGATGAATATTTATGCGCACGCTTCTGTGGAGATGCAATCCGAAGCTACGCAATTAATGGAAGACCTGGTTACACCAATTCCAATTTCGATTGAAAAAAAGCAAAAACAAGAAGTTCCTAGATAGTTCGGGTGCACCAATTGCACCCAATTGCACCGGAATTTCCACCTCCTAAAAAGATACCCCCATATGTAGTGCTTAGAAAAGTAATATACCCCATATATATGGCGTTTTTGTGACGCACCAGGGAATCGAACCCTGAACCTACTGATTAAGAGTCAGTTGCTCTGCCAATTGAGCTAGTGCGCCAGGTTATGCAAAAATTATATCGTATCTCATCCCCCTGTCAATCGGGTCAAAAAAAGCGGCGCGGAAATCCGCGCCGCTCGTCATTTTCAATCCTTCTAAGGCGTACTACAGGTAACGGTGAATTCCTTCTTTCCGAACAGCTGATGGTTGGGTTGGTCAATATACAGCCTTGCCCATTTATCGCCAGAACTATTTTCGGGTATAGCCATCGTGTAGTCCACGATCTTCGCTTCTGCCGTATCAAAGGTAACTGACTGCGTCGCCGACTGCTTGCCCTCGCTGTCCGTCCAATAATACGTCACTTGTCCGGCAGCGCTCGTCGTAATCTCGCCGCTTATCACCACATCCCCCGGGCACCCCATATCGATCGTCGTATCTGCCATAGAGTAAGTCACACTTGTCACCTGGAAAAGCACCGTCTTCGTCTTCACCCTCACATACACCTGCCCAAACTGTTCATCGTCATCTGCCTGCAGTTTCCAATAGCCGGTGTACGTCCCGGGATCCGTCGGTGCGGTCATATCAACTGAAATGGTCACCTGCGTGTTCGGCGCCACCGTGCCCACCAGATTAACCGATGCCGGGCCACTCATCGCATCGCCCGTCGCAAACACCATCTTATAATCCGTATTCCACGTGCATGTGCCAGTATTCTTAAATGTCCAACTCTTCGTAAATGTCTCCCCACTCCCAAACTCAGTATCATCTGGAATCGTTTCGCTCACAAACTGCGCCTTATTGCATGGCAGCGGTGTTTGGGTTGGCGGTGATTGCACAGCTGGTTGAGTATAAGTAGGCAGAGGGGTTAATGTAGGCAGTCCCGCAAGCGGAGTATCTGGCTGCGTCTCCTGCGGTTCCGGCTGCGCGTTCAATGCTTGCACAGTTTCTGCCACAGCGGTCGAGAGCGCATTCGGGTCCTGCTCGTTCGAACTGCTGATCAGCGGAAAATTACACGCAGAGAGCATCAGCGCAATAATCAGCACCACAGCAGCACCTATCTTTTTAACCATATGTACCTCCAGTTTCTTAGCACCTTTACTATAAGCACATAAATTATATGTGTTTTTCTGCTATCTAACAAACTCCGCGCATCTGCTATCCCAACCCAAAATGGGCTGGCAGTGATGCCAGCCCACATGATCTATTCTATTTGGAAGAATCTACTCGACGATGATCTGCACCCACATCGGTCCAATATCCGCGCCGTCAGCGGTCTGCAGTACCCAGTATCCGCGGTAAGTGCCAACTGTAGATGGTGCCGTTAAGCTCAGCACAATCTCTACTTCCCCGTTGGGTGCCACTTCCACACCAATCGCTTTCGCATCAGGGCCATTCATCTTGTCCCCGCTTTCAAAAGCGAGTTTATATTCCGCGCTCCAGGTGCAGTAGCCCACATTGCGCAGGGTCCATCCCTTATCAAAGGTCGCCCCCGGGGCATATTTTGTATCATCCGGTACAGTCTCATATACAAATTGAGCGGAGTTGCACAGCACCTTCGTGGGTTCTGATTCTTCAGTAGTCTCCGGTTCTTCAGTAACAACCGGTTCAGTGGTCAGTATTGGCATGGGCGTGCTTGTCGGAAGCAACGCCAGCGTCGGTACAACAGCTTCCTCCTCCGCCTCATACGCAGCAACGGTCTCAGCGACAGCATTTTCCACTTCTGCTGGGTCGTCAAACGCGAGCGGGAAATTGCATGCACTCAAAGCGAGCGTCAACAATAACACAATAACCAAAACATTTTTCTTATTCATAGCTTCCTCCACTTAATTCCTTCTTTCTTGTTTTAGACTTACACATACAAGGACTTCATAATATTAGATGCAATTATTGTGCCATGCTTGTTGTTTTATGCCGATTTCTATGTGTGTTCATTTATTTAATGTCTAATCCACATCGTATTTCACATCTAAACTCATCATAATGAAAATCAGCGAATCATCACCCATTCTATTCGATGTGTGTTAAAAACATTATATATCGAATACATCTGTGCGAGTCATTTCAAATGAAATATTTTAGGTATAATGACTAAACTACTGCAAAAAAGAGAGTGCACATTGAAAACCACGATCATTATTCCAACCTACAACGAAGCTGAAAACCTGCCGAAGTTACTCGCCGCACTCTTCGACCTGCCTATGGCTGATCTCAGTGTTTTGGTTGTGGATGATAACAGCAGTGATGGCACAGGGCAGATCGCTGATGAATTCGCGCGCGCCAACCCAAAACACGTGTCCGTCATCCACCGTGCCGGAAAGCTTGGTCTTGGCAGCGCGTATATTCGAGGGTTCACGGAGTTACTCAAGGGTGATTCGGCTGCCATCGGTCAGATGGATGCAGACCTTTCTCACGCTCCTAAAAAAGTACTCGAGCTGGCCGCCGCATTGGAAACCTGTGATGTGGCTGTTGGCTCCCGCTATGTGCCCGGGGGCAGCCTCGATAAGGATTGGCCCTTCTGGCGCAAGTGGTTGTCCACATTCGGGAATTTGTACGCCCGCACCATCTTACGCCTGCCTATCCATGATACAACCGGCGGTTTCCGCTTATGGCGCAGAGAAACCTTAGATGCACTGCCATTAAAACAAGTGCGTTCAAATGGGTATGTCTTTCAAGTAGAAATGGCATACGCTGCCCATAAACTTGGCTTTAAATTCAAAGAAGTTCCTATCTATTTCGCAGAGCGCCGCTGGGGAAAATCTAAGATGTCCTTCAAAATTCAAATCGAAGCCGCCCTGCGAGTATGGGCACTCCTCCGCCAATACCGCGACTTAGAATCGCTTTCTAAATAACCATCCAAACCTAATCTTCCAACATATTCTCATAGGCACTTGTTAACCGCAGCCATTCATTAATAGTCAACATTTGAGCACGGCGTTTTGGATCAATATCCACGCGCGATAATAGAAGTCCAGCTTTCTCTTTATTCAGCTCGGGCGCTCCCGCCAGCGAGTTATGCAGCATCTTGCGCTTCTGTGTAAAAGCTGCTTTCGCCAATCGAAAGAAATAACCCAACTGCGCAGATGGGATCATGGGTTGATCATACAGATCCACAACCAAGATAGCGGAATCCACCTTAGGCACAGGATAAAATGCCCCGGCAGGTATGCGGGCGGCGATCTTTGGAGAACCATACACCTGCACACTCAACGCCAGCAAGCTTAATGCACCCGCTTCAGCGCAAATCCGGCGTGCCACTTCCCGTTGAATCGTCAACACAATCACGCTCGGCTTAACCGTGCACTCAAGCAGATAGCGGATCAACACTGATGTGATGTAATAGGGAATATTCGCAGCCACCACATATCCAGGGACATCCATCAGATCACTCACTGGAAGTTCCAAGATATCTCCTTGGACGATCTGCACATTCAAAAACTCATGCGTGACTTTCTCTAAGATCGGAATCAACTGCCGATCTATCTCAACAGCGGTCACCTGGCGAGCGGCTGCGGCCAGATGACGGGTGAGATTTCCCAATCCGGCGCCGATCTCCAGTACATCCGTGTTTTTATCAATATGGGCAGCTTCTGCTATCTTTGCCAGGCAGGCTTCATCGATCAAAAAATTTTGCCCCAGCCCTTTTTTAGGCTTGATGCCGTAATCACGCATCAAAGAAGACACAGCCAGCGGTTCAAATATCACGGCAGTTCACCAGTAAAACTCTCCGGCACAGGCGGCAAAAAATACACGGTTTCCGTCCGGCTCCACCCTACATACTGATCCGTTGGGATGAACACATCGATCCACGGCTTACCAACACACCCTGGGCAAACATCCAGCACAGTCCCAACCCCATACCCCGGCACGTAAATACTGGAACCCTTCAGAATCGAATACCATTCTGGCGTGACTGCAATCACTCCGTAATACGGCCACACACCACTGGCAGTTGGGCTGCCGGTATCTAAATACGACGTGATATAAACATCCATCGCCAACCAATAATCCACTGAGCCCTCTGAAGAATCAAAGGTCTGTACAAACACATTCCCGCCATAAGCAATGCGCTGAGCAACCGGCGCTTTGGATACCCATTCCGCCAGAATCGTTCGTGACGTCTCTTCCCCATCTTCGTAACGTACACGCACTGTAGCAGACTGGATACCGTTATCACCCACCTGCAGTATCTGCTCGTCACCCACATTCATGTGTGGATCAGATACACGCTCCTCTGTATAAGGAATAATTATCTCCTCCGTCAGGACTTCTTCCCTCACACGGACAACGCGGATGATTCTATTCTCTGGTATCGGCTGTTCTGCCGCTGGGACCGAGTAATCCAGGAATTGAAGCGATACGCCTGCTTCTGCCAGCGCTGAACCAACAGTCGCAGAAGAAACCGGCACTTCTATCTCATCCTCAGTAAATTGGATTCGCACCGGTTGACTGCGAAGCAGAGTGGCTGTTACTGCTTGATCCAACGGTTTGCTCAGCGGGAGGGAAAGTTTATCGCTTGCTTTCAGAAAGATACCTTGCTTCCACAGTGCTTCTCCCAACGTTTGCGCGCCGGAATAAAACTGGATGCTTTCATTAGCAGTTTGTATCGTGATCGGAACCGCAGGTTTGAACAACAGGTGCTGCCCATTCTTGGCAGGCAGTCTGAAATCATACGGAATAGGAATGCCGCCGTACCGTACACTGTCGTTCGGAAAAATGTGAATTCCAGCTTCAAGCAGCCAGTTAGCTGCCAGAGGGCTTTCAACAATCACAGTCACAGCTTCATTTCCTCCATCCAGCCAAATTTCTGCGCTGATTGGTTCCCGAGAGAGGAAAAAGCTTAGAACGGTCAACAGCATACCAGCCACAAACAATCCAGCCGAAAGCTGTTTACCGAAGCGTTTAATCAGTTCCATTTTGGAGAGATTTTATCAGAAAAAGAAAAACCCCGTAAACGGGGTTTTTATGCCGAGAGACAGAATCGAACTGACGACACCGCGATTTTCAGTCGCGTGCTCTACCAACTGAGCTATCTCGGCGTAAAGCAACGCAATTCTACACGTTTGCCAATACCTTGTCAAGCAAGCCTCAAATATTTGACATCATCCATTCCCAAAGCTACAATGAATGCACAATGGGTGAAATTAAGCTGCACCAGGACCACTTCATAATCGGGTTAACTGGCAATATTGGTACAGGAAAAAGTATTGTTCGTAAAATGCTTCAACATTTAGGCGCATATGGAATTGACGCAGATATTCTTGCCCATCAAGCGCTAAAACCCAATGGCCCTGCTCATGACCAGATTATTCACCGTTATGGCTCATCGATATTGGACACCCATGGGGCAGTTGACCGCTCAAAACTCGCGCGCATAGTGTTCAGCAATGAAAAAGCGCTTGTTGATCTGGAAAAAATCCTGCACCCACTTATTGCAACTGCAGCAACAAATATGATCCATCATGCCCGCCTGCCTATCATCGTTATTGAAGCAATTAAATTGCTCGAATCTGACCTTGCGAAAATATGCGACAGCATCTGGGTTGTAGATGCTCAAAAACAAGTTGTTTTTGAGCGGCTCTCACGTGAGCGGGGAATGAATCATGCGGAAATACAAAAACGTCTGTCCCACCAATCAACACCTGAGAATAAGAGGCAACAATCCGATGTGATGATAGAAAATAGCGGTGATGTATATAAAACATGGCAGCAGGTTACCAAAGCGTGGGATCAAACAAAGCAGAAGAACCAGAAATTTTCTGTTTGCATTAATAAAACTTCCGATTTACTCGCATTTTCGAAAGATTTCCTGATCACGCCTTCTTCAAGTAAATTTTCTGCTGTCAAAGAAATTATTTACACAAACAACCAATCCGGCAAAACCATTAAATGGTTGGGGAGCAATTCAAATATTCCTCACTTTCAAAAAAATTATCTGCAGCAAGGTATCATGCAGCTGGTATGCCAGCACTTCCTCTTTGCTATCCCAAATCCATCTACAAGTGAAAATATTACCATTTGGGACCTATCCCAATTTGCGCTAACCTTGTTTGGGCACAACTTTCCTCATTCAGACACTGTCACTAATGATTTCAAAAAAGCAGTTACACTAATCGAACAATTTAGCCTTATGCATGCAACCCGGCGAATTATATTCCCAATTGAAGATCACTTAAAGGAAAGGGCGTCTTATTTCAGAGAGCACGGTTACAAGAGTATTCTTTCGCAAAATGCAGATATTTCATATTGGAACAAGGCAGGGTACAATCTATATCAGAAGAAAATAAGCAATGGTTTCGATCTATTTAGCAAACAAACGTGAGTAGCAAGTTTTATGAGTGATTCTTTTTCTGAGATCTTATTCCTCATCCAGCGAGTTAGCTGGTTAACCATTATTGACCTGATATTGGTCAGTATAATTTTTTATGTGCTCCTGGTCGTTCTGCGCGAAACGCAGGCGCGCACACTGATGCGCGGCGTTATCTTCCTCGTCATCATGATCAGCTTGCTGACTACATTGGTCAATCTTCCCGCTTTTTCCTGGTTAGTCAACACCACACTTCCTGCACTCTTAGTTGCTATTCCTGTTATTTTCCAGCCTGAATTACGGCGCGGTTTAGAGCGTATTGGGCGTGCTGGTTCCAGCACATTCACACTGCGCGGTTCAACTACAAATCTGGAAGTTATCAGAAGTATGATTAAGGACGTAGTGAGAGCAACTTCCCGCTTATCAGCTTTCAGACAGGGCGCTTTAATCATTCTCCAAAGAAGAGATGATCTATACGAATACGAAAACACCGGTGTCAGGATAGGAGCTCAAGTTTCTGCTGAGCTGCTGCTGCAGATTTTCTACCCTAACACACCGCTGCATGATGGAGCAGCCATCATTGCAGAAGATCAAATTACCGCCGCTGCCTGCATCATGCCCCTGTCAGCCAGTGGTGTACTTAATAATTCTCCCGAAAGGCAGATGGGACTGCGCCACAGGGCCGCTTTAGGCATCTCCGAAACAACAGACGCGATCGCCGTCGTTGTTGCTGAAGAAACCGGCACAATTTCGCTGGCCCACCGTGGGCGAATTCTCCGCCGCATCAGTGCAGATAAACTGGAAAATGTGCTCATCGCATTCTACAAACAGCAAGCAGAAATCCAGGATCGAACGAATATTATGTATTGGGTTAACAAAGTTATCCACCTGCGAGATAAACAGGAATGAAAAAACCATCCGTCTTTGAACGATTTACCAAGAATCTGCCTTCGATGATCAGTGCTGTAGCATTGGCTGTCGTAGTATGGGTACTTGCTGTCACCAGCACAGATCCTGTTGAAAAACGAAACTTTGGACGCGTTGTTCCTATCGAGCTTTTTGGCCTTGACCCTTCACTGGTGATCACCAGCGAAATTCCAGAACAGATCACGTTAACCCTCAGCGCGCCTGTCTCCACCTGGGATTCAGAGCTAACATCCTCCAATGCGGTACGCGCAATCGTTGATATGAGCGGACTTATCGCGGGCGATCATTCAGTACCGGTAAATTTGCAAATAGACGCACAGCCAGTTAAAGTAGAAAGCTATTCCCCCGATGTGATCGACATCATAATAGAAGAGATCTACAGTGAATCATTTAACATTAACCTTATCCAACCCTCCAGCCCAGGTATCGGATACGAGGCGGGAAATCCCACGCTGAACAAAAAAACTGCTACAGTAAATGGCCCGGCTTCCCTTGTGGATCAGGTAGTTGAAATCCAGGCAGTGCTCGATATCAGCCAGGCAAAAGAAAATATCAACACAGATCTAGTTTTAAAGGCGGTTGATGAAAACGGTCTAACAGTCAACGGTATCTCGATCTCTCCGGAGGAAGTTAATGTACAGATGGACATCACCCAGCGCGGCGGATACCGCAATGTGACTGTTAAAGTTGTTGCCACCGGCCAGATCGAAAGCGGCTACCGTTTAACAAATATTTCATCTAATCCATTGGTAGTCACAGTATTTTCCACCGACTCCGAGTTAGTTAATGATCTCCCGGGTTTCATTGAAACACAACCATTGAATCTAAGTGATGCTAATGATGATATGGTTGTCTCACTTCCGCTTGACCTCCCATCTGGCATGACCGTTGTCGGTGAATCGACTATCAAAGTCTCCGTATCGATCGCCCCCATTCAGGGCAGCATCACACTGACCAACCTGCCAATTGAAACCGAGGGATTAGATCCAGAACTTTCCGCCATCTTTTCGCCAGATCGTGTGGATATTATTCTTTCTGGCCCACTACCCACCCTTGACGAACTGATCACTGGCAATGTCCGCATATTTATAGACCTTACTGATTTCGAGGAAGGCACATATCAACTTGAACCCTCCGTTGAGATCAATATTCAAGGTGTTCTGGTCCAATCCCTTCTTCCAGCAACGATAGAAGTTGAATTGTCGCCACTTAAAACAGATCCTAACTAATAAACTATGGAATTAAAATGACCTTACCTATCGTAGCTATTGTCGGACGCCCAAATGTGGGAAAAAGCACTCTCTTTAATCGTTTAGCGGGAGAACGGCTTGCTATTGTCGATGATACACCCGGAACCACTCGTGATCGACTTTTCGCGGAAACCGAATGGAACGGACGCCAATTTCACATCATTGACACCGGAGGCATTGACCCAACCAGCGGCGGCGGAAAAACTCCGCTCAGCATATCCTCCGCCGAATTTATACAGGAAATCCGTGACCAGGCAATGGTTGCTGTTAAGGAAGCGGACGTAATCCTCTTCCTGGTTGATGCAGTGGACGGCCTTACCTCCGCAGACCAGGAAGTCACAGAACTGCTGCGCAACCGACAAAAAAAGCGGGACGGACAATCAATTCCACCAATTTTGCTCGTTGTCAATAAAGCTGATAATGAAAATCTGCGTGCTAATGCATACGATTTTTATTCACTCGGGTTAGGTGAACCATATGCCATATCCGCATTTCACGGAACAGGGACCGGCGATCTATTGGATGCTCTTGTCAATGTGCTGCCTTCACATGAAGAATACATAGAAGATGATTCTATTAAGATTGCGATTGTGGGTAAACCAAACGTTGGAAAATCCAGCCTATTGAATAAGCTTGTTGGAGAAGAACGCGCCATTGTCAGCCCAATCCCTGGCACAACAAGAGATGCGGTAGATACACATATCACCTTCCAGAGTACAAAGATCACACTTATTGATACTGCTGGGATCAGAAAGCGCGGAAAAATTGACCGCGGCGTTGAAAAATATAGTGTCATCCGGAGTTTGCGGGCCATCGAACGCAGCGATGTTGCTCTCTTGATGATTGATGCCACTGAACCCATTTCCGCCCAGGATACTCATATAGCCGGGTTTATTCTTGATTACTGGAAGAGCGCAGTTGTTCTGGTAAATAAATGGGATGCCATAGAAAAAGACACCTTCACAATGGAAGAATTCCGAAAACGCATCCAGTATTCCCTGAATTTTATGGATTTTGTGCCGATACTTTTTATTTCCGCCCAAACGGGACAGCGCCTTTCCACTGTGCTTCCAGAAGCGCTTCGCGTACAGGGAGAGCGCCTTGTTAAATTAAAAACCAGCGCCCTGAATCGGATATTATTGCGAGCACAGGAACGGCACTCACCCTCATCCAAAACCGGCAGAATTCTGCGCATCTATTACGGAACACAGGTCCGCAGCGACCCACCAACCTTCATGTTATTCGTAAACGATCCCAAATTAGCCCATTTTACCTATTTACGCTATATTGAGAATCAGCTGCGCATTGAATATCCATTCACAGGCACTCCCATACGTCTTGTCCTTAAAGGAAGACGATGATAGGTGTATAATCGCATAAAAAAATAGGTTCAGGGAGTTTCATTTTGCCAGATCAACTCGAAAAATCACCACAAATTTCTCATAGTCAAAATTCATGGAAACAAAAGTTAAAACCATTAATAGAAACGATCGAAATGATCGCAATGGCGCTAGTGCTGTATTTCCTCATTGACAGCGTTGTTGCCCGCGTGCGCGTCCAGAAAATCAGTATGGAGCCAACCCTGGCACCCGGGGAAGTACTGCTTGTTAATAAGCTCGCTTATACACTCGGTGAGATCAAACATGGAGACATCATCACATTCCATTATCCATTGGAACCAAATTTGGATTATGTCAAACGAGTTGTTGGTAAACCTGGGGATGAGGTCATTGTTCGCGATGGAAGTGTGTGGGTCAATAATCATTTATTATATGAACCGTTTATTTCTGCTGCCCCTGAATACGAAGGGATATGGGATGTACCAGAAGATGCCCTATTCGTCCTTGGTGACAACCGCAATCCATCTGCTGATTCTCATATATGGGGATACGTACCCATGGAAAATGTGATCGGTAAAGCTTTCGCGGTATATTGGCCGCTGAACAAGGTCCGCGGACTTTCCACCCCAGATGTGTTTGCTGAGGACCAGTAGCAGGAGTTATTGTTTGCGCGTCAGGCGCACAAAATATTTATACCGATCTCCGCGATAAAGAATTCGGACAAATTCAATCGCTTTTCTGTCCTGAGACCAAAGCGTTCTCTCATTCAACAGCAGCGGACTGCCTTCTGCGACCTTTAACAATTCAGCTTCTTCACTCGTGGCAAGTGTCACTTCTAAAGTTTCATCCGCCTCAGCTGGATAAATACCGAGTTTCTCCTGTAAGATCACGTATATCGAGCCCCTCTCTTCAATTTCCTTTCGCGTGATGATTTGGGAACTGTCGAGAGTTAAAAATGAATCCTGCAGCCCCATCGGTTCACCATCTCCATAGCGCAGCCGCTTGATCCGCAGTACTTTCTTTTCATCATCGGATATTTCCAATTGCCGCATAACCTTACTGCTTGGTTTGACATACCCAAATTCCAGGATTTTCTGGCCGGGTTCTAATCCCCGGTTGCGCATATCTTCTGAAAAGCTTGTCAATTCCAACATGCCTTTCTGTAATTTAGGGGGGGATACGAAGGTGCCTTTTCCATGCACGCGATATAAGTACCCTTGTCTGCTCAACAAATCAATTGCCTGGCGTATCGTCGGCCGGCTGAGTTTATAGTGCTGCTCCAATAAACGTTCAGATGGAATCGCATCATGGGGCTGAAAATCCCCATTGTCAATTTGTTGGCGGAGGATATTCGCCAATTGATGGTATTTCGGCATTGCATTAGTTGGATCAATCATGCTTGACACACCCTTCAATTTATGCTATTATTGCAGTAATAAAGATGTTATGTGGTCTTTACCAGTAATCATATCATTGAACACTATGATACGTCAAGTAAAGGATTAGGTTATATATGGATTATATATCTGAAACGGAAATCCGCAACATCGTTAAAAAAGTGTTGGATACAACCGTATCTGGATCAAAACCAGCTGATGATATTTCCTCACCCCTATCCGCGGCAGAGCAACCCTGTGATACCTCATTAAAGAAAATCGTCGCTATCGGATGCGATCACGGCGGATATGAAATGAAAACTCTATTAATTCAATATATAAAGGAACTTGGGCATACTGTGATTGATTGCGGTACGAACAGCAAAGAATCCGTTGACTACCCCGACTTTGCTCTGGCCGTCGCTGAAAAAGTGCACTCAAGAGAGGCGTGCCGTGGAATCGTGATTGATGCAGCCGGCATTGGCAGCTGTATCACGGCCAATAAAGTGCCAGGGGTGCGTGCTGCAATGTGCTACGACTTCGCCACCGCAAACAACTCCCGCGAACATAACGATGCGAATGTATTATCACTGGGTGCAGGTTTATTAGGAATCAATCAAGTGAAATTAATCGTAAAAACATGGCTGGAAGTTCCTTTTGCCGGGGGCAGGCATGCACGGCGTGTGGATAAAATCACAGAAATTGAAAAGCGCTTTTCGAAAGAGGGCTAAAGATATGACAACAGATACCAAAAGTATAGAAATGCTCGCCGAGATCGTAACCCGTGAAATCCTGTCGGTGTTCACAGAAGACGAAAAAATGAAGACTGCAATACAGGGCGAATACTGTAAAGTTGAATGTGTAGATGACCTATGCGTTACCACCTGCTTCAATGAGATCGGCCAGGTGATCAACGCTGGCGCCGAACGTATCACTTCAACCTTTGGCTCCCTGCCAGATGATCTATCCACCGCCCAGTATATCGATCACACCTTACTAAAACAAGATGCAACCCGCGACAAGGTTACACAATTATGCAAAGAAGCTCATCAATACAAGTTTGCTTCTGTTTGCGTAAATCCCACAAACGTCAAGTTGTGTGCGGGACTTCTTCAAGATTCACCTGTGAAAGTGTGTTCTGTAATTGGATTCCCTTTAGGTGCAAGCTTACCAGAAACTAAAGTTTTTGAAACAGAGCATGCACTAAAAGATGGAGCAGCAGAAATCGATATGGTTATTAATATCGGCGCGCTGAAAGATCGCAATCTTGATCTGGTTGCGCGGGATATTCTTGCAGTTGTAAAACCCGTGCATGCCGCGGGTGCAATATTAAAAGTGATCATTGAAACCGCACTGCTAACAGATGAAGAAAAGCAGATTGCGTGCTTATTAGCCAAAGAAGCCGGGGCTGACTATGTAAAAACCTCTACCGGATTTTCAACAGCCGGCGCAACCGCTGAAGATGTCGCGTTGATGCGCCATACGGTTGGCCCATTGATAGGCGTAAAAGCAGCGGGCGGTGTTCGATCGAAAGAGGATCTTGATAAAATGGTGCGCGCTGGCGCCACCCGCATCGGTGCAAGCGCAGGCGTACGCATCGTTCAGGAAAACGAACAGCAGCCTAAAGCTACTGCGCCCGCACAAAAAGGATATTAAAGATAGGAGCTAAATATGCTTATCGCCCGTGTTATCGGTACAACTGTTTCCACCATCAAAGATGAAAAAATTACGGGACAAAAGCTGTTAATCGTTCAGCAAACAGATGAAACTGGAAAATCTATTGGCAAACCGTTTGTCGCGGTTGACACAGTTAACGCAGGAGCAGGTGATCTTGTGCTCACTGCTTCAGGTTCCAGTGCCCGCCAGACCACAATTACAAAAGACCGTCCAGTGGACGCCGTGATCATGGCAGTCATAGATTCGTTAGAAGTTGAAGGCAAAACGACTTTTCGGCAAAGTTAGAAAAGAGAAAGGATAAAACATGGCTTTCGATCACGACCTGCTCTCAATACAAGAAGCGCGAGACCTGGCTGACGCCGCATATCAGGCGCAGTTGATCTGGAAGCACGCCACTCAGGAAGAAGTGGATCGAGTGTGTGCTGCAATGGCACATGCTGCTTTCGCCGCATCAGCCCTATTAGGCCAAATGGCACATGACGAAACCGGGTTTGGCATTGCTGCCCACAAGAAACTGAAAAACGAATTGGGGTCACGCGTAGTATGGGAGAGCATCAAAGGCATAAAGACCGTTGGTGTCATTCACCACGACCCCCAGCGAAAAATTTACGATATCGCCTGGCCTGTGGGTGTCATCGCCGCACTGGTTCCAAGCACTAATCCCACCTCCACCGCGATGTACAAATCGATCGCTTCAGTCAAAGCGCGCGACGCAATTATAATTGCGCCGCATCCCTCTGCCGCCCGATGCACATATGAAACCACCCGCATCATGCAAGAAGCCGCAGAAAAAGCAGGTGCTCCGCCAAACCTGATCAACTGTATGCAGCATATCTCCCTGCCCGGCACACAGGAATTACTCAAACACAAACGTGTGCGCCTGATTCTGGCAACCGGTGGAAATGCTATGGTAAAAGCAGCCCATTCAGTAGGAAAGCCCGCTTATGGTGTCGGTCCCGGCAACGTGCCGGTCTATGTGGATCGCAGTGCAAACCTGGAAAAAGCCGCTCACTACATAGTAAACAGCAAAGCGTTTGACTGCTCAACTATCTGCGCTTCCGAACAATCTGTGATTGCCGATCAGCCGATCGCTGATAAATTAAAACAATTGATGATTGCTGAAGGCGCGTATTTTTCCAATGAAGAGCAAACACAGCGCTTGCGTAAACTTTTGTTCCATCCTAATGGCGCTATCAACACAGCAACCGTCGGCAAACCCGCACAAACCGTCGCCGGAATGGCTGGATTCAGCATTCCCCAATCAGCGCGTGTGATCGTTACACATCTGCAAATCAGCGGAAAAGATGAGCCGCTCTCCCGTGAAAAACTGACAACTGTCCTCGGATGGTATGTGGAAGACGGATGGGAAGCTGGCTGTGAGCGCTCAATCGAGTTGATCATGTTCGGTGGGCGGGGACACACACAGGTCATCCATGCCACAGACGAGAACATCATCATGGCCTTTGGATTGGAGAAACCGGTCTTTCGCGTTCTTGTAAACACGATGAGCACCCTGGGGGCAGTTGGATTAACAACCGGCTTAATGCCCTCGATGACGTTAGGAGCTGGCGGGGAAGGCGGCTCAATTACCGGGGACAATGTAACCGTCCATCATCTATACAATATCAAACGGCTGGCATATGAAACCACTCCTCCCCCACAGGCAGCCCTGCGCGGAACACAGCCAGCCTCCGCTGCCATATCAAACACGCAGGATATCGAAACACTTGTTCAGCAAGTGGTTCAAGAGATCATCAATCAAACTAAGTGAAAGTAAAGAGAGGAAAAGAAAATGGCAACAAACCCTGAATTAATCGCTCTAGGAATGATAGAAACCAAAGGCCTCATCGGCTCAATTGAAGCTGCTGACGCCATGGTTAAAGCCGCAAACGTTACTCTGATCGGCTCTGAATATGTCGGCGGCGGATATGTGAGTGTGATGGTGCGCGGAGATGTGGGCGCTGTAAAAGCAGCCACTGACGCAGGCGCAGCAGCCGCAAAACGGATCGGTGAACTTGTATCTGTACATGTTATCCCGAGACCGCACGCGGAAGTCGAATTGATCCTGCCCCAAAAAACCAAGGGCGACATAAGCGGCCGTACAACCAAGTAAAGAAACACTGAGTTTACTTTCACAAGGTCCCCATGCCTGTGTTGAAATCGATGCAGGCATGGCAGACAATCATTACCAAGTGGAATGATCACTACTCAGGTGGTCCACTGCGGATACCTGAGCGCACAAACAACTGGTCTTTCTTCATCAGTGAAGGTGGAGAAGTCGCACTCATCTTGTGTTCAATGAGTACCACATATAAATAACATCGAACCAAATCGAGAAAACTGGATAAATAAATTAAAAAAGGGTAATAATATGGCTGATAATTTTCAATTACGCTGTTACTGCATGTTAGACAGAATGCAAGCACAGTATGCCGCTTTTATCGGTACCGTCACGCAGGGAGACCTGCCCACCGAAGGTATGGCATCACTATATATCGAAATGGCGCCTGGAAACGAAGTCTTTCGCATGGTTGATATTGCCGTAAAAGCCACAGAAGCAAAACCTGGCGCTCAGATTGTTGAGCGGGAATTTGGAATGTTTGAGATCCACTCCCTAAATCAGGCCGCGGTTATTGAAGCAGGTGATATGGTCCTGAACCGGTTAGGTCTCAACATCACAGACCGCATGAAACCCCGAATTGCGTCCTCCCGGGTGATCACCAACGTGGATTCCTACCAGGCGCAGTTGCTCAATCGCTTCCGGCGGGGCAATATGCTCGTTCCCGGTGAAACCATGCTCGTCATGGAAGTTGCTCCTGCAGCTTACATTAATTTCGCCTGCAACGAAGCAGAGAAGAAAGCCAGCATCAAGATCATCCATGTTTCCGGCGTTGGCCGTTTCGGCCGCATGTGGCTGGCAGGATCAGAAGCAGACATCGTCACCGCCCGTGACGCGGCCGCTCGTGCTCTTGAAAATTTAGAAGGTATTAGCGGTTAGATGAAAACAGGTATTGGGCAACACCTTAACAATTGCAGTGAATCAATGCCCATCTTGCCCATCATAACTCAAGGGCCGCCGCAGGTCGTACGCAAAATAAGCAGGGAGACCATCTATGGCAAAAGAATTTTATACTGAACGAGATATAGAAGACATGGCGCAGCGCGGCGAGCGGGTTCTGGTTGTCAACGATGACGTCGTCCTGACAGATCTCGCTTACGAAAAAGCAAGGCGTCTGGGCATCAAGCTCTCACAACCCAACGACACCCCCCCTGCCGCACCTGTCCGCCCGTATATTAATAAAGCCGTGCCTAAGCCAAAACCAGCCACACCCCGGCCGCAAACAACCTCTTCAAAGATCGAAACGGTCAGGGAAAACGTGAAAAACGCTGTCAAAGCGCGTTTGGGCAGCCAGATAAGCGATCAACTACTAGACCGCATCATTGACCGCGTAGCGGCAGAATTAGGACTAAAGTAAACGATGCAGTTCGCACGCGTAAAAGGCACCGCCATCTGCACTCATAAATATCCGGGATTAAAAGGCCTGAAATTACTGATCGTTCAGCCGCTGAATAAGCACATGCAGCCAATCGGCGCACTGCAGGTGGCTGTCGATGTCGTGCAGGCAGGCCCACAGGACGTGTGCGTTACGGTCAAATCTCGGGAGGCCGCGTTGGCTATGCCCGAAATAAAATTCGTGCCAGTAGATCTGGCTCTGGTTGGCATCGTAGATGAACTCACTATCAGCCAGGATAAAAACACAAGTGCCACATTAAAAAAAGGGTGGAACCAATTCACATAAAACTATGATCATTGGAAAAGTAGTTGGAACTGTAGTTACCACCATCAGCCACGCGGATTACAAGCATCGCCGGCTGCTCGTCGTACAACCGCTTGATTTTGATGAAAACAATGACAGCGGAGATTTTATCGCGCTCGATACTACCCAGGCTGGCATCGGAGACACTGTCCTCGTGCTCAACGAAGGCAGCGGCGCCCGCCAAGTAATGGGTAATAAGGGCGCCTGTGTAATCTCTGTCATAATAGGCATCGTTGACTCAGTATATATCGAACCCTCCCTCTAACCTAAATTTCCTAAAAACTCCTATTAACCCCATTTCTCCGAATTTTCATCCCAATTCCACCAGTGGTATAATAGTTTCAAAATCTGGCGGGCATCCCACCAGAGAACTGGCGGACCAATTGCGGCGTTTTGACAACCCAACCAGCATGATCCCATGCAGCGAGTGCCACATCGGCCAAATGCACCAAACGATGGTTACTTATTTCACCCGGCTTGATCAAGACTTGATTACAGTTCCTGATTTCCCCGCCTGGGAATGCGATATTTGCGGACGGTTGGAATATGACTTTGAAGCCCTCAACAACCTGGCCATTCTTCTCTGTCCTGCCGATTCAAAACCTGCCCGCGTAAAAACCGCCCAACCCTCCTCCCAGCAGGACCAACCCTCACCCACAAACCAGCCTTCTCAAATTAAATAGAGATTTTTTCTGATTGACGCGGTTATTGGGCATGTCAAAACAGGCGTCTGTGTGGGC
>CBDAFG010000017.1:0-22350 GCA_965195205.1 uncultured Pelolinea sp.
ATATGCACTCATCGCTCCCAAACTGGCGGACTGGATGGAAGTTAATATCCCGGAAGGATTCACCGTGTTCGCTTTTCCAGGAGCGCATCAAAAACGGTTGCGAACATCCAATTATCTAGAACGGTTGAGCCAGGAGATCAAGCGCCGAACTCGGGTGGTGCGTGTGTTCCCTAATGAGAAATCCTGCTTGCGG
Source organism: uncultured Pelolinea sp. (assembly GCA_965195205.1). Taxonomy (GTDB): domain Bacteria; phylum Chloroflexota; class Anaerolineae; order Anaerolineales; family Anaerolineaceae; genus Pelolinea. The sequence goes on from CBDAFG010000017.1 coordinate 194, forward strand.
TTGATTTCGGCTATTTTGATGGAGGTTAGTGAAGAATGGGAATATGGAAAAATATATTTGAGAATGGAGACGGGTTAGAATATTAGCTAATAAAAAGGATCTGTGATCAATTTTACAGAAAAGATGTTACATAATCGATATTTTTGAACCAATTATAGTTATAATTATTGAATAATAATTTTGGAGAGATTAATGCGAAAACCTTTAGTTGCTGGAAATTGGAAGATGAATAAAACGGTTGAACAAGCGACCTTGCTGGTTGCTGATATGCTGCCTGGGTTAGAAGCTGTTAGAACAGTGGATCGTGTACTATGCCCCCCATTAACTTCTCTAATGGTGGTTTCAGGTATGCTGGCTGGCACAGAAGTGGGATTAGGCGCTCAGAATTTACACTGGGAAGAATCAGGTGCCTATACTGGGGAAGTATCACCTTTAATGGTGAAAGAGTTTTGTAAATATGTAATTATTGGCCATTCTGAACGGCGCGGCTATTTTGGCGAAACGGATGAGACTGTGAATTTCAAAGTGAAATCTGCGTTTGCACATGAATTGTTGCCAATTGTTTGCGTAGGAGAAACATTGGAACAATATGAAGAAGGAAGGACAAAAACAGTAGTCGCCAACCAAGTGAAAAAGGATTTCGAAGGAATAGATTTAAGCAGCGTGGAAAAATTGATTGTTGCCTATGAACCGATCTGGGCAATTGGTACAGGAAAAGCAGCCAGCCCAGAGCAAGCAAATGATGTAATTAAAAATGTGGTTCGTAATAGCTTGGCCTCTTTATTTGGCGGAGAGATCTCGAAAAAGATCAGAATTCTTTATGGTGGTTCAGTGAAGAGTCAGAATGCGCGTGAGTTCTTCTCACAATCTGATATTGATGGTGGGCTTATAGGTGGGGCGAGCCTGAAACCGGAAGATTTTGTAAGAATTGTTGAATCTGCTGCATAATTGAAAAATATGAAGGCTGGCGGTAAACCAGCCTTTATTTTTTAACCAGTACCAAATTGCCGGTCACCTGCGTCACCAAGACCTGGAACAATATATCCGATCTCATTCAGGCGTTCATCAATTTGTGCCAGATAAATTGGGATATCCGGATGATTTTGGTGAACATGGTGTATGCCTTCTGGGGCGGCGATGATCCCAATGAATTTGATTCGCTGAACACCCCACTGCTTAAGAATATCAATTGTTGCAGAGGCTGACCCGCCAGTAGCTAGCATGGGGTCAAGAACCAAACAAACTCCAACAGATGGGCTGATAGGGAGTTTGTTGTAATACTCAACGGGTTTTAGCGTTTCTTCATCTCGATAAATGCCAATATGCCATACTTCCGCCGATGGCATTAATTCCCAAATACCTTCAACTATTCCCAAACCAGAACGGAGAATTGGTACTAACCCGATTTTTTCAACCAACTCCACCCCATTGGCTTTTGCTAAAGGCGTTTGTACTTCAATGTTCTTAACCAATAAATCGCTGGTTGCTTCGTAGGTTAACAATCCGGCAATCTCTTTGATCAACTCCCTGAATTTCTTGGGTTTAGTTGTTATGTCTCTAAGTTTAGTTAGTTTATGTTTTACAAGTGGGTGCTCAGAAATGAATACATTTTCCATCGGGTCTCCGCAATTATATAATTGATGTACATATTATCAAACAAATATGGTTATTGGCAATACCTATCAGTAGGTATAATAACAAGAAGAAATTATTAACAATTATGCAAACAACTGAAAAGCGTTTAAACAATCCTGAGAACCGAAAAGAAGACTCTTTCGGAAATAACCTGCGCCCAAAATTTCTTTCAGAAGTCATTGGCCAAAACCAGCTTCGGGAAAACCTCTCGATTTTGATAGAGGCAGCAAAACAACGCTCTGAAGCATTGGATCATGTTCTCTTTTATGGTCCACCTGGATTAGGTAAAACCACATTGGCACATGTGCTTGCCAATGAGATGAATGTAAATATTAAGATTACAGCAGGACCAGCAATTGAACGGCAGGGAGACCTGGCAGCGATTCTAACGAATCTTCAAGGGGGAGATGTGCTCTTCATTGATGAGATCCACCGCCTAGGAAAGGCGGTAGAGGAAATTCTTTATCCCGCGATGGAAGATTTTGCATTGGATATTGTTATCGGAAAGGGTCCTTCTGCTCGTTCGGTCCGATTGAAATTACCGCGATTTACCGTAATTGGAGCAACCACCCGCTTAGCTCTTATCAGTTCACCATTGCGGGCGAGATTTGGGGTTGTACATCGGGTGGATTATTATGATGAACAATCTCTTATTCAAATCATCAAGCGGGCATCTGGGCTTATGGGATTAGGTTTTGAAGAATCAGGGGTCGAAGAGATTGCAAAAAGATCCCGGGGAACACCACGAATTGCATTACGATTACTTCGGCGTGTACGAGATTTTACAGAAGTGAGAGGAAATGGACAGATTACTTGTGATGCATCAATCGAGGCTTTAGGGATGCTTAGCATTGACCAACTGGGTTTAGATGAGATCGACCGGATGGTCCTTTTGACGATTATAAAAAAATATGGTGGCGGACCTGTTGGCCTGAGTACAATCGCTGCTTCGATTAGCGAAGAACCCGATACGATTATGGATGTAGTTGAACCTTACTTATTGCAACTTGGATTTTTAAGCCGTACTGCACAAGGCAGGATGGCTACTGAGAAAGCATACCAACATCTAAAGCTTCCATACAATAGGAAAAAATCTCAACCATCACTACTGAAATAACGTGAAAACAGAATCATTTAATTATTCACTACCCCCTTCCCTAATAGCGCAAACACCAATTGAACCGAGGCATAATTCACGGTTGTTGGTATATAACCGTTCTTCTAAAGAAACTTCTGAGGATGTTTTTAAAAACCTAACGGCATATTTATCTCCGGGTGATTTGCTTGTAATTAACAAAACCAAAGTTATCCCTGCACGGATATTCGGAAAGAAGGTTTCAGGGGGGAAAGTCGAAGTCCTTTTGCTAAAAAGGCTAGATGATCTTTCCTGGGAAGTATTGATTGGTGGAAAGAATGTTTATAAGGGGGTAAAGATCCTGTTTGAAAATAGCTTGTCCGGTGTAATTACGGATGTTTTATTTCGGGGGAAAAGAATTATCAAATTCTCAAAACAGATAGAACCGTTTCTAAAGACTATCGGCCAGATGCCACTTCCACCATATATTCACAAAAAACTTGAAGATCAGGAGCGATATCAGACTATTTATGCGGAAAATGAGGGGTCTGCGGCGGCACCAACCGCGGGGTTGCATTTTACGAATGAATTAATTTCTGAGCTTAATAATTATGGCATCGTCTTCGCAAAAATCATTTTACATGTGGGGTTGGATACGTTTTCCCCAGTAACCGAAAGCAATATTGAAGAGCATATTATTCATACCGAGTGGTGTCAGATAACGGATTTTGAGATAGACAAGATTAATCAAGCGCGGAATGAAAATCGTAGAGTCATCGCGGTGGGAACAACTTCAGTAAGAACATTAGAAACAGCCTATCGTTATAGAACATCAAAGGGCTCTTTAAAGGCGTTCTCCGATCCTACCGATCTTTACATTTTTCCAGGATATAAGTTTAAAGTTGTGGATGCAATGATTACCAATTTTCATTTACCAAAATCTACTCTACTGATGTTGGTGAGTGCATTTACTGGGCTAGAGACAATAAAATCCTGCTATCAATATGCAATACGAGAGAATTTCCGTTTTTACTCATTTGGTGATGCTATGCTTATTTATTAAATATGACAATAAACACTAAGCTTTGGGATGTCCTTAATTCAGAAATAACAGTATGTTGTACTTGCCCTCGGCTGGTTGAGTGGCGCGAAAAAGTAGCTCGGGAGAAAAGGCGCGCTTTTAAGGGGGATACCTATTGGGGAAAACCAGTCCCCGGGTTTGGCGACCACAAAGCGCAATTATTAATTCTGGGCCTAGCACCTGGTGCGCATGGTTCAAATAGAACCGGAAGAATGTTTACTGGTGATGCATCCGGGGGTTTTCTGTTCCCATCACTTTTTGAGGAAGGATTTGCTACCAAAGCTGTTTGTACATCAGCCAATGATGGGCTTCAATTAAAAAAGATATTTATCACAGCAGTGTGTCGGTGTGCACCTCCTGCCAATAAACCCACTCGTATCGAACAAATGAATTGCAGGAGTTATTTATTAAGGGAATTGTCTTTATTAGAGAATGTCAAAGGAATTATTGCTTTGGGCGGAATCGCATTTAACAATGCGTTTGATATTTTAAGAAACCTTTATGAGATTCAAGTTACACGACGGCCAAAATTTGGGCATGGAGAATTTTATACTTGGCCAACTAGTCCCATTTGGCTATTAGCATCCTATCATCCCAGTCGACAAAATACACAAACTGGTCGGTTGACAAAAGAAATGTTTTCCATGATTTGGTCTCGAGCTAATCGATTAATTAATTGATGTTTGTATAATCTAAGTCTGATGTCGGAAGATACAAAAAATATAGAATGAATTTGGAGTAAATAAATGAAAACGATTGGAATTATTGGTGGAATGTCATGGGAATCGTCAATTGAGTATTACCGCATAATTAATTTATTAACACGAGATAAATTAGGCGGGTTGCATTCGGGAAAATCTATTATGGTCTCTGTAGATTTTGCGCCAATCGAAGAGATGCAAAAAAATAATCAATGGGAAGAGCTAACTAGTGTGATGGTTGATGCTGCAATCCAATTGGTTTCAGGTGGGGCAGATTTTATCGTGATTGCTACGAACACGATGCATAAAATGTATGAGGCGGTCCAGCGTGCAGTAAATATACCAATTTTGCACATTGCAGACGCAACTGCATTTCGGGTAAAAGAACAGAATATTCAATCAATTGGTTTGCTGGGAACTATTTTCACAATGGAAATGGATTTTTATAAAAAACGTTTGATTGATAACTTCAAACTTAATGTAGTTGTACCAGAAAAGAAAGATAGAATGATTGTCAATCAGATCATCTACGAGGAACTGGTATTGGGGGAAATTAAACAAGAGAGCAGAGATGAATATATCCGAGTTATGAAGAAACTGGTTGAGCGGGGGGCTGAAGGGATTATTTTAGGATGCACAGAGATCTCTTTATTGGTGGGAGCGAATGATACTTCTGTCCCGGTTTTTGATACGACGAGCATCCATGCGGAAACTGCGGTTGAGATCGCGTTGGGTGAAAAAAACATATAATCATTATGTTGATTTCGGAAACAACGAAGCGGGCAGGTTTTTTTCTGCCCGCTTATCAGTAAGTTGAATTTGTTATTTTTTTAGCGCTTGCCAACCCGCATAGCTGGCTGTGTCTCCTAACTCTGCTTCAATTCTAATTAATTGATTGTATTTTGCTACACGGTCAGAACGCGCTGGAGCACCGGTTTTGATTTGGCCAGTATTAAGCGCAACAGCCAGATCAGCGATGGTTGTATCTTCTGTCTCACCTGAACGGTGTGAAATCACTGTGCGCCATCCAACCCGATGGCTCAATTCAACAGCTTCAATTGTTTCTGTGAGAGATCCAATCTGATTTACTTTCACTAATAAAGCATTGCATGCTTTTTCATCGATGGCTTTTTGAACACGAATGGAGTTTGTGACAAGAAGGTCGTCCCCAACGATTTGCAGGCGATCGCCTAATTCTTCTGTCATCTTTGCCCATCCCTCCCAATCGTCTTGACCCAAACCGTCTTCAATAGATACGATTGGGAATTGGTCAACCCATGATTTCCAATAATCAACCATTTGATCGGGGTCAAGTTTCTTGCCTTCTGTACGTAAATTGTAGATTTTCTTTTCTTCATCATAAAATTCAGAGGCAGCGGGATCCAGGGCAATTGCGACATCTTTGCCGGCTTTAAAGCCTGCTTTCTCTATTGCTTCCAAGATGACCTCTATTGCCTCAACGTTGGCCTTCAAATTGGGTGCATATCCCCCCTCGTCACCCACAAGGGTAGCATACCCATGTGATTTGAGGACAGATTTCAATGAGTGGTAGATCTCTGCTCCCCAGCGTACGGCTTCCTTGAAAGTAGGAGCGCCCAAAGGCATAACCATAAATTCCTGGGCGTCAGTGGACTGCCAGGCAGTATGGGCACCGCCATTAAGAATGTTCATCATAGGAACAGGTAATACGTGTGCGTAAACTCCTCCAATATAACGATAGAGAGGTAGGCCTAAAGAATTGGCAGCTGCTTTTGCGACAGCAAGACTTGTTCCCAGGATCGCATTTGCGCCGAGATTGGCTTTATTGGGTGTGCCATCAATTTTCAATAGTTCTTTATCGATTGCAATTTGGTCGGTTGCATCCCAACCGATTAGTTCATCAACAATCTGTGAATTAACGTTATTGACTGCTTTGGTAACTCCTTTGCCGCCATAGCGATTTTTATCACCGTCACGCAGTTCCAAAGCCTCATGAATTCCGGTGGATGCTCCAGAGGGCACTGCGGCACGGCCAAAGCTTCCATCTTCCAATAAGACCTCAACTTCGATGGTTGGATTGCCTCGTGAATCTAAGATTTCTTGCGCTTCAATCGATTCAATAAATGTGTACATATATTGTCTCCTAGTTAGAGTTAATTAGTTTTACACAGCTAAGTATAATACGAATTGCTATCAGGTCAATCGGATATCAATTTAAACTTTTTTACCACGATTGCCTCAATAAAAGCATTGAAAAGGGGATGAGGGCGATTGGGTCTTGATAGAAACTCCGGATGAAATTGAGAACCCAGCATGAATGGATGGTCATTAAGTTCTGCAATCTCAGCCAGGATGCCATCTGGAGATTGCCCGGAAAAAATCATACCTGCTTTTTCCAGCTCATCGCGATACGTGTTATTAACCTCATATCTATGGCGATGGCGTTCCTCAATCAGTTCCCTTGAATATGCCTTAAATGCGATCGTGTTCTTTCTCAGTTTGCAGGGGTATAAGCCGAGACGCATTGTCCCCCCTTTATCAATGATTTTTCTTTGCCCTGGTAAAAAGTCAATAACTGGATATGGTGTATCTTTGAAAAACTCAGTAGAATTTGCCTGTGAAAAATTAAGAACATTTCTGGAAAATTCAACTACCATGAGCTGCATTCCTAAACACAAACCAAGGAAAGGAATTTTATTTTTGCGAGCATAGTTGACAGCTTGAATTTTCCCTTCAATTCCGCGATCGCCAAAACCTCCTGGCACAAGAATGCCATCTGCTTTATGCACCAGGTCCCATCCAATATTCTCCTCAAGTTTCGCGGAATGAACCCATAGTATCTCAACTTTCGCATTCTGGTTTAAACAGGCGTGTTTTAATGCTTCTTTGACGCTCATATATGCATCATGAAGCTCAACATATTTCCCTACCAATGCAATTTTTAAGTGATATTTAGGATTGTTTCCGGTCACAATGATCTTTTCCCAATCTCTCCAATCTGGTTTGGTTCTAGCACTAAGCTTAAAATAATTTAATATTATTTCTCCAACTCCAAATTTTTCAAGATCTAATGGGACTTGGTATAGTGATGCAGCTGTGGTCATGGGTATCACATGGTCGATATCGACATCGCAAAAGAGGGAGATTTTTTCTCTTAAAGGAAGTTCAATCGGGTAATCAGATCGGGCGATGATCATGTTCGGAGAGATACCAAGCGACCGAAGTTCCCTGACAGAATGCTGTGTGGGTTTTGTTTTTAATTCACCAGTTGCTCCAATATGCGGCAGCCAAGTTGCGTGCACAAAGAATACATTATTCTGGCCAATATCTCTCCTTAATTGGCGGAGAGATTCTAAGAAAGGTAAACTTTCAATATCTCCTACGGTACCGCCCACTTCAACAAGCACGAATTCGGCTCTTGAAGATTCAGCGACTAGATGGATTCGTCTCTTTATTTCATTGGTAATTTGCGGAATAACTTGGATCGTACCTCCCAGATACTCACCCTTTCTTTCTTTCCCAATCACTTCTGCATATACTTGCCCGGAGGTCATATTCGATTCTTTGGTCAAACGATTATCTATAAATCTTTCATAATGCCCCAGGTCTAAATCGGTTTCCGCACCATCATCTAGTACAAATACTTCCCCATGCTGGTATGGACTCATAGTGCCCGGATCTATGTTCAGGTACGGGTCAAGCTTTTGAATAACTATAGAGAAACCGCGTTCTTTTAATAACCGGCCGATTGCCGCAGCTGTTAATCCTTTTCCAACTGAACTTACTACTCCCCCAGTAAAAAAAATATATTTTGGATTAATGATTTCTTTCATTCCGTTTCCCTCAGCTCATGTAAAAGATACAGGGAGGGTTCGTTTTACAACCCTCCCTGTATTTAGCGATTGTTACACTTTCCTTAGATATCTAGTGAATAATTTATTCAAGATAAAAGAGTGTACCATAAGAAAAAACCCCGATGATTGTCGGGGCTAAGACTATAAAAAAATAATAATTAAGCACGATGTTTCAAGGTTCGCGCAAGGATGTCTTCTTGTTCAGAAGAAACATTTTTGATTTTCTTAGACCGTGATTCTTCAGCAGCTTTGTCAATGTCGGCTTTTCCCATTGCCTCTCGCAGGGCGATTTCCATCACGGTAGGTTCATTTTCTTCAGGTGTTTCATTATTCGCAGAAGATTTGTCTTTTTTGCTTTTCTCTTTTTTGTTACGTCGATTAGGGCGCGCTGGTGTGATTTTAACTCCCTCGATCTCATCTAACCCGGGTTGCAAAGCTTTCATGGATAATTTAATCTGTTTCTTACGACGGTTAAACTCAATAACTTTAGCTTCGACTTCTTCACCAACACTTATGATTTCCGATGCATCCCGAACATAACCTTGTGTGAGTTCACTTACATGAATAAGTCCAGGCCGCTCAGCCCCAATATCTACAAAGGCGCCAAATTTTTCCAATTTTGTAACCTTTCCTTTGACAACCATATCGGTTTTGATTTCTCTCCATTCCAATAAAAGCGGTTCCTTCATGGTAACTTCTATACGGTCATCCTGGATATTACGCACATACAAATCAACTTCCTGCCCTATTTTTAAGAAATCTTCTACACGTAAAATAGACTGTCCGTTTTCAATAATAATTTGTGAAACATGTAAAAGGGCTGGTTTTTCTACACCAATGTCAACGATAGCGCCAGCTTTATTGGTTTTAATAACTGAACCCTTTAAATGCATTTTTCTTTTTAATTGTGATGATGATGAAATTCCTGTAATAATATCTGAAGCCATTAAATAAATCTCCTGGATTGTGTCATAAGCAATCGTACATTATACACAACACATAATTAGATGTCAATTAAACAAATGCTCTAATCAGCAGTAATTACCTCAATTGCTTTCTCAAGCTGTGTGTCGATACCGTTGTAATAATCAGTTTCGGTAAATTCGATCTCTATATTAGGTGTAAGGCCCAGATCTTGAATCTGACGCCCATAAGGGGTTAACCAATGCGCAATTGAAATTCGAATAGCGCCATTATCACCCTTAAGAGGAATCCAATTCTGAATCAGGCCTTTCCCGAAAGTTGTTGTGCCGATAAGAATTGCACGATTATAGTCCTGCAATGCGCCAGCAGTGATCTCTGACGCGGAAGCGGTTCCCTTATTGACCAATATATATAAAGGAGTGTCCAGGGTAATAGGATCTTTGCTGGTCAGGTAATCTTTTGTGGTCCCATCTCCCCATTCTTCAATCAGTACAACCTTTTCTTCGAGGAAGATTGAAGTGATATCAATGGCTGAATCTACATAGCCTCCGGTATTGTTGCGAAGATCGAGGATTAAATTATCCGCACCTTGTCCGAGCAATTGAGTTACAGCCAGCGAAAAATCGTCATAAGAATTGACCCCAAAAGTATATAATCGGATATATCCAATGTGCTCATTTATGAGTTCACTTTCAACTGATGGGATGGGAATTACTGCACGAGTAATCTCGAATTCCAAGAGATCAGGTTCTCCTTCACGAGTGATGGTGATTAATACTTGGGTATCTGCTGGACCAAGTATTTTTCTAAGAACAAGAGAGGGGTCGAGATTAGTAACATCTTGGTTGTCAATTTTTTTCACCACATCACCAGGTTTTAAGCCAATATCTTCGGCTGGAGAATTTGGCATTGGACTGACAATTACAAGGAACTCACCGCTTGTATCAACCCAGGCGCCTATCCCTGTATATTCTCCTTCTAACGGCGCATTTTGCTCTCTGAATTGTTCTGGATCGAGATATGTTGAATATGGATCCCCTAAACTTTCCATCATTCCCTGAATAGACCCATGCATCAGGTCTATATCATTAACCGGTTGTTCAAGATATTGGTCATGAACGATTTCCCATGCTTCAAGATAAGGGCTAAATAGGTCATCCGTTTTACTGTTTTCGTTAAAAAGCAATAGGGTTGATGCATTAATTTGAGTGGATTGTCCAAAAAAGAAACCAATCACGAAAATAGCGGTAAACCCAAGAAAACCAAAAAAACCAACTATGAAAAGAATCTTTTTTGAAAATCGCATCTTTCACCTATTTAAATTAATGATTTTAGAAAATCAGGAAGCATGTAAATGTCAGGAATGTTTAGAAGGTCCTCGTTTGGTTCCCCAACTAAAATGGATAAGAATCCACTCTTTTGGCCTTGTACTACGTTTTCAATCATATCGTCAATGAACATACATCCATCGGGAGAAGCAATGCCGGAAATCGATAATGCCTTTTCAAACGCTTTAGGATGCGGTTTAACATGTGGCTGTAAAGACAGAACATCGATAACAAGATCGAAATACGACTTTACACCAAAAAAGTTAAGGACTCGATTGGCGTGCGCAGCATCCGAATTGGTGAAAATTATCTTTCTTTGAGGGATCGAATCCAATAACTCTGAAAGTTTTCCGTTGTTGGATAATATTTTCGATAGGTTTACATCATGAACGAAAGAGAGAAATTCGGATTCATCGATTTGATACAAATTTTTCAATCCTTGAAGAGAAGTCCCATAATATTTTCGGCAATATTGGCGGATTGCCGGAACCTCATCTTTATGGATGTGCAGTATATCCGTGATGTAAAAGTTAATTCGTTCACCAATTGCTTCCCATAACCCACTATGGCGTGAGTAAATCGTGTTGTCGAGGTCAAAGAAAATCGTGTGTATCATATCAAAGAAAGTATATCCTTAAACAACCATCAGATATAATCTAAAATAGACCAATGCCAATAATCATACTCCCCAAGGAAGTTGCCTCGAAGATTGCTGCTGGAGAGGTCGTTGAGCGGCCAGTCTCTGTGGTTAAAGAACTGCTTGAAAACTCTATTGATGCTGGAGCAACGGAGATTTCAATTAAGATTGAACAAGCAGGCAAGAAATTAATTGAAGTTATTGATAATGGAGAGGGGATAGCATATAAAGAGTCTGATATTGCATTAAAACGATATGCAACCAGTAAGATTTCATCTTCAGAGGATTTGGAGAAAATCAATTCTCTTGGATTTCGAGGGGAAGCACTTGCTTCCATTGCGGCAATATCCAGATTTACGATCGAATCAAGGGTGATTAATAAAGAGACTGGGTTCAGCACTGTAATAGAAGGGGGGGATAAAATCGGGAAAAAGTCTATTGGACGATCTGTGGGTACTTTGATTAAAGTAGAAGATTTGTTTTTTAATGTGCCAGCCCGATTAAAGTTCTTAAAAAAAGATATCACAGAGAGGCGGTTGATTAATTTAATTGTTTCCCGCTACGCTCTTTTTTATTCGGGGATCAGATTTTCTCTTGTTCAAGAGGGGAAAAAAATCCTAGCAACAAATGGTAAGAACAACCGTCGGGAAATATTATCTCAGATATATGATTTAGATACTGCGAAGTCATTATTAGAGGTAAATTATTCGGATGAATATCTTCAAATTAAAGGGTATACAAGCCCCTTGAATATCTCTCGTTCAGCCCGGAAGGAAATATTCTTTTTTATTAATGGAAGGCTGGTGAGCGACGCGGTTTTGACATCAGCCATTACTCGAGCGTACCATGGATTGTTGATGGTCGGGCGTTTCCCAATAACTAATTTGTTCATTAACATTTCTCCGACTGAAGTTGATGTGAATGTTCACCCGACAAAAGCGGAAGTCAGGTTAAGAAATTCCAATAAAGTTTTCACTGCAATCCAAAGAATCATTCGAAAGACGATTGCTGCGTATGCTCCTTATGCTGCAGTGTCTCCTCGTATTTGGAAAACACCTGAGTTTACAAAAGATGAAGGAAATATCAAAATAGGTTTTAGTGGTTCTATTGACCCTGTCCAAGAAGCGCAATTGGATGGGCAGTTTAAATCTGTTTCGCTGGACCCATCTAAAGTTTCTGGATTACCGCTCTTGCGATCAATTGGACAATTGGGGTTGACTTATATAATTGCAGAAGGTCCAGATGGTTTATATTTGATTGATCAGCATGCGGCTCATGAGCGGATTCTTTTTGAAAAAATCGCTAATCAAGGTGTAGGCGAAAAAATCTCTCAGTTCTTGTTAGAACCTGTGCCTGTAACTTTTCCAGTTTCCCAATTTGAGCGATTAGAGCAGCAGTTAGATCTTTTAACGGGGATTGGATTTCAGCTGGAGCCATTTGGTCCTGGTACGTATAAAATCATGGCTGTACCTCAAATTCTCTCCTCTATGGATCCAAAGGAAGCACTGTTGATTGCGATAAGTGATGACCAAAATTCCCCGAAAGAACTTGTTGACGCAGGGAACAGAGAAAAAATGATCACACAGATTTGCAAACGTCTGGCGATAAAAGGCGGACAGGTGCTATCAGTTCAAGAACAGGAACAGTTGATTAGAGATCTTGAAAATTGTGTTAATCCACGCACATGTCCTCATGGGCGTCCCACAATGATACATATATCAGTTGGTGTGTTGGAAAGGCAATTCGGACGGCGGGGAAGTGTTTAACAATTAACCATTTTATAAAGTTCAGGCATTGATTGTATAACATCCATAGGGAGGAGAACATCTGCGAGATGATCCATTGGCGTTTTAGAAAGTGTATTAATGATCAACTTTGCCCCATTACGGACAGCTATGTCTGGAATTATATTGGCTGGATATACTTCTAGCGAAGAACCAATTACCAGAATTAAGTCTGCTTTGCACGCTTCCTGATGGGCTGATTGCCACGCATTTTCAGGAAGTATTTCTTCAAAAAGTACAATATCTGGTTTTACAATATGGCCGCATTGGGGGCAAGTGGGTAAATTGCCATCATTGTTGTATAACTCAAATAGAAGATCTGTATCATAAGTGGATCTGCATTTTAAACAGGTGGCAGTTCTCGCTGATCCGTGCAGCTCAATTACCCGTTGTGCTCCGGATTCCTGTTGTAAAGAATCAATATTTTGGGTGATGATTGATTTAATTATTCCTTCATTTTCCATGTGTGAGAGGAATATGTGGGCTGGGTTAGGCTTGGCGGATCTTGCTTGTAGAAATAAGGGTTTAAACCAATTGAAAAACTTTTCTGGATGGTCTCTAAAGGCAGTTAATGACGCAACCACAAATGGGTCAGCTTTTTCCCATAATCCATTTTCTGGTGAGCGGAAATCCGGGATTCCAGATGCAGTAGATATTCCTGCACCGGTGAATGCCACGGCGTATTCTGAATTTTTCAACAATGAAGCTGATAGTTCAATTTGGGAGAAAAAATCAATTTCCATACTCTTATTTTATATTAATAAAGAAAAAAAGGAAACTGATGTAAATGCTATAATTTTTGAAATGCTAACTTATCGAGTTTCGAAAAACCTGGAAGAAAAATGTGGGATTGAAATTCAAGAGAAAATTGTACTTGGATTTTCAGGGGGGGCAGATTCCATTTGTTTGCTAGATGTTCTTCATAAGCTGGGTTTTACAGTTGTGGTCGCATATTTTAACCACCAATTGCGGACGTCTGCAGACGAAGAAGTACTATTTGTTAGAAAAGTAGCAAAAAAATATAAATATGATTTTAGAGTGGGTACAGAAGATATAAAAAACCTCGCTGATAAATCAAATAAGGGAATTGAAGAAACTGCTCGAAATTTTAGGTATCAATTCCTGGTGAAAGTTGCCCAAGAAACGAAGTCAGCCTTCGTTGTAGTGGCCCATCATGCTGATGATCAGGTGGAAACTATCATGATGAACTTAATTCGAGGAACTGGATTAAATGGGTTGATTGGTATGGAGCAAATGTCTTATAGCGAATTTAGTAAGTCAATTCCAATCGTCCGCCCATTATTGAATGTATGGAAGGATGAGATTGTGTCTTATTGTGAAGGGAATGATCTTGTCTTTGCTACTGATGAGACAAACACAGATGAGGTGTTCACCCGAAACAGAATACGCGGAAAATTGATTCCTGTGCTAGAAAAATATAATCCGAAATTTAAGCAAAGTTTAATCCGAATGAGTGATATTTTGCGTGATGATAATTCTTTCATCACGCAGTATACAGAAGAAATAATCGGAGACGTAATAAACCTGAAAGAAAAGAATTTTGTGGAGATTAATATTAAAGAATTCAGACAGCATCCTGTCAGTGTCCAAAGAAATATTATTAATGGCTTGCTGCAAAATTTCACCAATATTGGGAAGAAAAAAACATTCAACTTAATTGAAAATATTCGAAAGGTATTTGTGGGAGAAGTAACCAGTCATTATTCAAGGTTATTGAATGATCTCCATGTATTTGTGGAAAAAGATCGAGGGTATTTATTAATAAATCTGGATGCCATGAAAGGTGAGGGAGAACTTAAGCTGGAAAACGAAGTGACTAAAGTCGCAATCCCAGGATCTACGCCAATTAATCGGAATTGGTGTCTAAAAACCACGGAATTGGACATTGATGAAGTAAGGATGATCTTCAACAAGAATGAAGATAATTTTTCCGCATATTTAGATGCAGGGGTAGGCGAAAGAAAAATTTACATGCGCAAATGGCAGGCTGGGGACCGTTACGCTCCATTAGGTTTATCCGGGCATTCAATGAAATTGTCAGATTTTTGGATAAATAAAGGTTTTCCAAAGCGATTTAGGGCAGATTGGCCGCTAATTTTATTAAATGAAAAAATAATCTGGATTCCCGGATTTCAACCTGCATTTAATTTTAGAATAACCGATTCAACTAAACGTGTAATAAGACTTGACGTGAGGGAAGATAAATAGTCTTATTTAGATTGATTATCCAGTTTCTGCAGTTTCATTTTAATCTCACGCCATTGAATTTTTGATATTCCAAGTTTTTGACGGATAGCATCCTTTTCAACTCCACTTTTCCAATCAGAGAGAGCGCTATTCCATCTGCACATTGAAAATGACAGGTGCTTATCGATACCTGCGGCGGTGCTGATATCTTCAAGAATGTATTCTAATCGGCGAGGAGACCAGGGAAAAACTTTTTCGTTGGGGTCATATTGGATTAAGTACTCCTTATATATTTCAATGAATTCTTCTGAAATGGAAATCTTTCTTTCCTTGTTCCGGTCTCTTCCATCCGCGTATCGAACAAATAAATAATTGTCTCCGCCCGTTTCAATATGTGAGCGTTTAATATTCAGACACTCGCTTTTTTTGATTCCGGTTTCAAGAAGGAGTGTAAATAATGCCATTGGGCGCGTGTCGGGTTTTTCGGAATATCGGATATGGTCACAGGTCTCCAGTACTAAGCTCAGGTCAGCGGATGAAAGTATATTGGGCAGAGGACTTATGACAGTTTGCTGGACTATTTTCTCTGCGGGATTGCTTCCGATACGACCGTGCTTAAAAAGCCATCTAAAAAAAGATTTGAGTGTGGTTATTCGTCGAGACAAACTTTTTGGGCTGCAAGATATATTTTTTCCCCTACCATTTTTTAGCCATTCAATGAATCGATTGAGGTCAGAGTTTATAATATCTCCGATAGCGATATCTGGGGGTAAAAACTTGGTTAGCAGGCGAAGGTCACCGAGAAATGCCTTGATTGTGTAATCTGATTTCTCTTGATCGGCCAAGTAAATTTGCCAGAAATTCATCGCTGCGGGGATTGAAGTGGAAGCATTTACATGGGGAATATTTGAAATATCGTTATTCATAATTAACTCCAAGATTGCGTATAGTTATTATGAGTTTAAAATAATTTTCAAGTTAAGTCAAGTGATTTATTGTTGATAAACTGCTTTTCTGATTATTTCCCAAATCGCATCATAATTAGGCAGAAGAACATTAGCTCCACTTGAAGGGATCACGTAGGAGGTTACTTGTTCAGGGCCGATATAGTATCGTGTAACTCGCGTAGTGTCTGAAAGGATAGTAGGAGCAATTGCAATTAATGCAAGTAGGTCTTCAAATGCCATATCAGTTTCCACACTGCTGATGAATAGATTGTATAATTCTGGCGCGCGTGAGATCGCATCAAGCGACATTGTTTTTTTAAACAATCCTTCCAGCACTTCCTGTGCACGTCTTGTTCGATCAAAGTCATTAGAGGTATATCTAGAACGGACATACCAGAGAGCCAATTCGCCATCTAAATGCGCTTGACCTGGGCCTATTGAACACCAGGCGCCATGTTGGTATGCAAGGTCACAGCGGTCTGCGGTGTTCTGAGATGCTTCTATTTCTATGCCGCCTAATGTATCAATAATGTTTTTAAAACCGCTAAAATTGGTCATCATATAATAATCAATTGGGATAGCGAAATTATGCTCAAAGGTTGTTTTTAGAAGAGGAAATCCCCCATATCCCATTGCTGTGTTTATGCGTTCTTTTTGAATTCCTGGTATTTCTACCCACAGATCCCGAGGAAATGAAACTAAGCTTATCGTTGCTTCTTTTTTATTTATAGAGGCAAGTAGAACAACATCTGTTCGATAACCGCTGTTTGGGCGCCAATCTGATCCTAAAAGAAGGATGTTTACTTGATCTTCAGGAGGCAGTAATCCGGGATTGGGGACTAGTGCATCGGTTATCGGTTGAACATCTCTCGTGGGAGTTGCAGTGAATTGAAAAGGTTGAAAAGGTGTGGGATCGCTGTTGTTATATTTTCCTATATCTGCAAGCAATTGTAATCCACCATTTTTATTATCTGAGAAACCAATCCACCGGATTGGGATAGTGCAAGCGAGAAGGAAGGAAAACAAGACTGCAATAACTAATAAACCATTTTTTTTCTTGCGCATAATTTTCCAATTATAAGAATCAAAAACCTCATTAGTTTATCATGCAAGATTGATGCCGTTATTTGAGTATAAAAATTAATCATGGTTTTTATATAATTTGAAGAAATACCTAATTACAGTTTGTTCTGTTGACAAAATCTTGTATTTTGATAGAATTTCACTCAAGTTGTTAGCCGAAGTGGCGGAACTGGTAGACGCGCTACGTTCAGGGCGTAGTGAGCATTACGCTCATGAGGGTTCAAATCCCTCCTTCGGCATTATCTCTGCTTTGAAAGATTATTGTTTTTGATTGATTGTACTGCTAGTTTATATGGGGTAATATATAAATATGCCAAAATTAAAACGAATAAAAAGGCAGTGGGTATATATCGTTTTACTTTTCATTTTGTTCATTATGGTATTGGGACTGAATTCTCGATTATCCGAATATTTAAGATTATCATCGCAAAAAGATGAGATGGATGAAAGAATCATCAGGTTGGAATCCACGCGGATTGCGTTAGAAACACAGATAGCGTATGCTGATTCTGATAAATCAGTTGAAGAATGGGCGCGCACATATGAGAGAAAAGTTCTCCCTGGTGACCAGGTGATCATCCCGCTCCCACTTGGAGATATTACACAAGAAGTAAATTACCTAGCTACTCCAAATCCTGGGAATCTGGAGAATTGGCAAATTTGGTGGGATTTATTTTTTGAGTAATCAACTGAGGAAAAAATAGGTTAGAATGTGGTTAATTCCGAGATCGGATTTTTAAAAAATCAATAAAAAGGTAAAGGTAAAAATGCTTGGAAGACAATCCCCAAAAGATGTATTAAATGCTTATAAGAAAAAGCAGCGATTCTTACCTGTTTTCATCGCGATCTTAGCTGTTCTGTTAGTGATTATCGGCGTTGTGATCATCGTTCTTTGGATCACGGGTGGAGGTTTCTCTTTTAATCTATTTAAGAAAGAGCCTACTCCAACAAGCACCATGCCGCCAACTCCCGTTATTTCACCAACAGCTTCGTTGATTCCGACAGAAACACCAACTCCAACTTTAACGGTTTCTCCAACTCCTACTGGCCCATTCGAATACGAAGTACAGGAATTTGATAGCTATTGGGGAATCTCAAAAAAATTTGATGTTGATCTTCCAACTTTATTGGCGATTAATAATTGTGAAGATGGTACTACTTGCCCAATTTATCCTGGCCAAAAGATCAAAGTTCCTGCACCTGGGCAAAAGTTACCAACACCTACTCCTGTACCAGCAGATGTTGCCTCAGGTACGCGTATTGAATACACCGTACAGGAAGGTGACTCCATTGTATCTATCGCCAGCCAATTTAATTCCACTGTTGAAGATATTCTCTCGATTAATAAAGACAAGATTGATGATGAGAACAATATTCCTGTGGGCGTAAGGTTGGTCGTACGGGTAAACCTGGTTACTCCAACACCCACTTTTGCTCCCACGAGTACTTTGGCGAGTTAAATAGATAAAACTCCCACCGAAGTGTGGGAACATACTTCAATGGCTCGTAAATATCTACTCATAAAACTTGTGCTGTTTTTCATTACAGGAGCCCTTGCAGGTTGCAGTATCGCGAATGGTGCTATCAACAACCCGACCAGTGTTGGATCAACAGGGCCAATTTCAATTGATAAAGAAGATATCCCATTTAATGTTGACAAGGATATTGTTGTTCAGATTACCCCGCATATAAGGTTCATGTTAGAAAACTCGAGTGAAACTTTATTAATAATTCCTGCTGAATTTTTTGAGATAGATAAAGAATATGCAGTAATAGTAAATAAGGGCGAGTTAAATTGTGTACATAGGATCATAATACGGCAACCTTGTCTCGTATACATTGGGGATGTTACCAATAAGCCGGAAATTTGGCGGTATTGTGAGCAGGAAAGAGTACCTCTGACGCAAACTGGAGGAAAGGTAGTGGACTATGCAGTATCAAGAAGTGGTAATTGGTTAGTGTATGCAGTGAAGAATGAAAAGGGTGGAACGGATATCTGGAAAATGGATAGAGAAGGAAAAAGAAAAGAAAAGGTTTATGGGTGTGGCGAGTTCATTTGTGATAATTTGGCAATTGATTATTTAGGCATAAAAATTGCTTTTCTTAATAAAGTACCTAAAAGTGAGTTAATCCTTTTCATAATGAGTGAAAATCAAGAAATAATTGTTGAAAGAGGAATCATCTCAAATGTAGACTTCTCTCCAAACGGCCAATTACTTAGATATATTGAGAATAATAAAAACAATTTAAGAGTTCTTGATCTTGCTGGCTTGAACTTGATTCAATCAATGGAGAGTGATTCAGATTTGATAGGTTCATGGGGAAATGATCGCAGCAGTTTTCTTTTTGGAATGCGGAATTACAGGGGGGGAATTGCTGATATTTCGATTTTTGAAACTAATGTAGATTCAGAATCGTTGACAAAATTATTTGATGGTCAAGAATTATCAATAAATTATTTCCAACCCACCTATTTTGAGAGTGACAATCTGGTGGTGCTGGTTAGAACTGGATTTAGCGGTAACAGCAAACAGATCTGGGTGGTCAACAAAGAGGGAAGTAAGGTTTTGGAATTAACTAATGATTACCAATATGATCATTCAGCACTTTCATGGAATTCCGTGGAAGAAAAGTTAGCTTTCCAGAGATATTTACTTACGCGTTCAGATTCACAACCTGAGGTGTGGGTTTGGGAAAAACAAGATAACCATTTTCAGTTGATAGCTGAGAATGCTGCGCGTGCAATCTGGATACATTAGTTTATTTAAGTGCGAATAAAATTTCGTCTTTCACA
Organism: uncultured Pelolinea sp.; assembly: GCA_965195205.1. Classification (GTDB taxonomy): domain Bacteria; phylum Chloroflexota; class Anaerolineae; order Anaerolineales; family Anaerolineaceae; genus Pelolinea. Next base: position 20,224 of record CBDAFG010000017.1, read on the forward strand.
AAAGGATTGTTTTCGAAGGCCAAGTGTGAGCGGAGAATCAAGAAACACTCCTCTGAACCGATTATCCCCAAAGCCCATGCAGCATGGGCTCTAATTAATTCCGAGTCACTGGTTAATAACTCATTAAGAGGTTTTATAAACTTCTGATTTCTGCTGTTCCCAGCAGCGATGATGATATTGCGTAGATGGCGTTCGTAAGAAACCCTTAGAATCGGGGTTCTAATATATTTTTGTTTAAAAGTATCCTCTGAAAGACTTAATTCTTTTAGTAAATCCAATGGGTGATGATCTTTTTTCTTCAAACTGAAAAATATCTTACTTTGTTTTTCAGCAACCTTAATATTGTAGGGGCACACATCTTGGCAAATATCACATCCGAAAACATGATTTCCAATCAAGGGTCGAATGTCTCTGGGAATAATCTTCTTATGTTCTATGGTTAGGTAAGAAATACATCGGCTTGCATCAATGGTGTGATCCCCAGCGATGCATTGAGTAGGACATGCTTGAATACAGAGACGGCAATTTTTACATAAATCACCGGAAATCAAAGGCTTTGCATCCAAGTCTTTGTCAATTATTATGCAGCAGAGCAATGTAAATGAGCCGAGTTTTGGGTGTATGAATAACGAATTTCTTCCTATCCACCCTAACCCTGCCGCATAAGCAAAGTCCTTTTCCATAAGAGGTCCTGAATCAATAAAAACCCTGTAATTTATTATCTTAGATCGTTTACTATTGATGGATTTCATCAATTCAATGGCTTTGTTTTTTATCACATGATGATAATCCTCATACTGAGCGAAAGATGCGATAATCCCTTCATTATTAGAGGAGTCTGATTGTTTTCTTTTTGGGGGAGGACTGTACTTTACTCCAAGAACAATGACTGATTTTGCGTCTTTTAATAATTGCTCCGGTTTTCTCCTGGATTCGATTACATAATGTTTATTGAGAAATTGCAAATGCCCATATTGCTTTCTTTCTAGCCATTTCAAATAATTTGGAAAGTGAGGTGATTGTTGAATATTTGCAAAACCAGCAAATGAAAAGCCAAGAGCTTTTGCCTTGGCTTTTATCGTCCCGATATTAGACACCATAAATAATTGGGGCTATTTTAAATTAATTGTATTGTGCGTTTTTTTCTTCCCATGTACCAACTACGATTTCTATAAATAAATTATCTCCAAAAACCTCCCCTTTATCATTTATCATTCGGAAATGGTTTTTATAAGTTCCAATCTGGTCTGGTGCTGTCATTCGCACACTAAAGGTGATTTGGTTGAGCGGATCAACTGTTTGCTGCAGATATATAACCTTGTCTGCTTCATCACACATAATTGGATCACCATAGTAGTAAATCAACCGATAATCTGTGTTCCATATTGTTGTACCAGCATTCTCAATTTTCCAGATTCTTGTGAATCGGTCACCACCTACAAATATTGTTCCATCGGGTGTTTCTACATCCTCAATCCAAATTGCGTTATCTGGTGATTCAGCGGGTAGAACAGGCGCTGGCCCTAAAGCGTTTGCCGGGCTTGTGGGAGCCAAAGGCAGGGGCTGTGTTGGGATGGGTAGAGGAGTGGCAATGGGTGGAGGTGCAATGGTGGCAGAGGGGGTTAGCAGAGCGGCCTGAGTAAATTCTGCCTGGATTGTACCAGCAACATCCGTCATAATTAATTGCGGGTCAATTGTCGGTGTTGCTGCGGGTGAGGACCCACAACCAGCGACTAGAACTAAAATGTATACGAGCATACATGTCTTAATAATTTTCTTTTTATTCATCGTTAACCTGCCTTTTTTATCCCTTTATAGAAAGAAGTACCATCGGATCAAACAATTGGAACATATTACTTACTCTCCAAACAATATAATTATACCTTTCAGATTGTGTGGATTGAGCCGTATAGTATGCCATACTATTAAACCTTGCACCAGATGGCCCAACTCGTGTTTCAAAGTGTAAATGCGGGTTGGAAGAATCTCCTGTGTTTCCAACTCGCCCAATATGCTGTCCGCATGACACTTTATCTCCCACATTTATATCTGCAGGATATTTCAAGTGCGCATAAACAATATATAGAGATCTGCTGGTCTTACTCAATTGAAAAGGTAGTTCTCCAG
>CBDAFG010000018.1:0-23241 GCA_965195205.1 uncultured Pelolinea sp.
TATCTGGTATCTTTGTGCTTGGGTAAGCTGTGTGTATGTTCGCATGAGTGCTCCTTTGATTTAGTCGTTGGAGAGGTATTTATCTTACCGCAGCTTACCTCTCTAACTCTTTCAAAGTTGCACTTGCTAGTTGAATTCAAGACTATTTTCAAAAGACTGATTTCTTTTTATTTGAGGATTACTTGATTTATCCTTACAATACAGACATAATAGATTAACAAGGCACTATCATCAACCTGCGCAAATTGATATTTAATGGGAAAACGTCTGATTGGAGGAACGATGAAAAAAAGAAACACATCTTTAGTGTTTGCCTTAATTACTTTGTTTTTTCTAGTTTCATGCGGGGACGGGGCAAACGAATCATCGACAAACAAGGAACCGGTATATGTTTATTGGTATTGTGAAGATGCTGCTTATGTTCAAACCGGGCGGGAGATCGCTTTATATTATGAATGGATAACACAAACGAAAGAACAAAATGAAGCGTATTTTGATGTGGCCGACCACTATTTATCAGTGGATGGTGTACCTTTAAAAATCAAAGAGCAAGGATTTGGGGAAATCATGGAATTGGCAGATGGTACATTCAAGCAGATGTTTTGGATGAATATTGGTTCATTAGAACCAGGAAATTACGAAATTATAAGCGCTGCAGATATAGCTGAGCCGGTGTTTGACGGTTGGTATTGGTATGGTCCGGATTCGGAATTTGAAACATTGATGAGCGTTTGTACGATCACAGTGGGAGATGAACCTCCGGCTGACCTTGCGGTTGAGGAAGATAGTGAGGAACCTCCAACGTATGATATCCCTGATGTGCCAACCCCAACCTCAGCAGTTTGCTCGATCAATTCTCCCTTGAAACAGGAGTGGAATACGATGATATGTGAGACGTTTGATACAGATACATTCCTGTGGACAGGGAATAGTCAAGGGACATCGGCACGCGTTGAAGGCGGACAATACGTGTTGGATAATTCAACTAAAGTCTCGTCTGGATATACGACAGGATTCACATACCCGGTTGAAGTGGGATCAGCACAGGATTATTTGATCTCAGTGGATGGATATATGGACAGTAAGTTCCGTGATTGTACGTGGGGGGTATTCGTGCGTAGCACTGATCGTGAGATCGTGTATTTCTTTATGATCAATAATGAGGGGCGGTATATGTTGACTGGCTCTTCTGATCTGGAAGCGAGCCGTTACCTGGGAAATATCAAGAGTGGAAGCCACAGCGCGCTTATATGGGATGCGATGAATAATATTACAGCAGTCGTGGAGGGAAAATCAATGGAATTCTATGTGAATGATGAACTGCTGGTAACCCATGAAGCGATTAACGCAGTGGATCCAAACATGGGGTTGATCGTTTGGGGCGGAGAGGGCGTATCTGCGGTGAACTACTTTGATAATCTGCTTGTGCGGGCGAAGTAATATTGCTCCAATTGGAAATCTTTTAATTACAAAACATCTTCTTACCCTCACTTTTTTGGTTACAGGGGATGTCGTATAAACCGCTTGGTATAAACGGAAGTTACAAACGATGGATTATTTAGTGAAGGATAATTCTAATAAAAAGCTTGATCATAGATGAATAACAAAAATAGCCGAGTACTATCATTAAGTAAGTTTTTCGGATATATTTATAGGAGATATTCATAACTTTTTAATAGTTATTCGCCATGCTCAGGAGGATCAAATGAAAAGAAGATCAATAGTTGTTGTGTGGTTTTTCTTAATCAGTTTTGTGGTGGGAGGGTGCCAAGTTTTATTAGTAAACACTGAAGCGATTATTGCCACACAAGTTGCTGAAGCGATTGATAAGAAGTTTGCGGAAATGGAAGATGCCGACCCGCAAGTGGAAAGCGCCCCTGTAATTTTAGAACAGCCGACTCTCACTCCCTATCCAACAAATACCCCCTATCCAACTCAAGCACCACAGACGTATTATGCGTATGATTACAGCTATGTGATCGGTACGCCGGGGGGATGTTTGAACGCTATTTTTATTTCTGAAACAGTTCCTGATAATACGGAGTTTACTCCCGGTGATGGTTTTATTAAGAGCTGGACCATCCAGAATACCGGTTATTGTGAATGGAATACAAATTACCGGCTTATTTTCCTTAGCGGGGATGCGATGAGTGGAGATGTGTCCACAAATCTGTCTGAATCGGTTTCACCCGGGGAGAGCATTACTTTAACGACAAACCTGACAGCTCCATCCGCTTCTGGTACGTACCGTGGTGAGTGGCGAGTTCAGTCAGACCTCGGGATTAATTTTGCCCGGTTTTGGGTGCAGATTGTTGTGAAATAGACTCTCTCAAGAGTATAATTTAAATTTAAGTAAAAAACCTCTCCCATTGTTTTATTGGGAGAGGTTTTTTTGTTTACTCTGCAATCTCGAGGGCAATTTCAGTCATGAGGGGAAAGTCTTTTTCCCGCCGTTCAGCTGAGGCGGATTCATGGGTTATCAAGCTGTCGCTGACGGTCAGGATCGCGAGGGCTCTGGCATTGAATTTAGCAGCAAGGGTGTAGAGGCCGGCTGTTTCCATTTCCACCACGAGAGTACCGAACCGCATCCATTTCTCCCAGTGATCCTGCTCGTCTGAGTAAAAGGTGTCGCTGGATAATATGCTTCCCACGTGGATGTCCAGCCCACGGGATTTCGCGGCCTGATACGCGTTTAGCAAAAGATCGAAATTCGCGGTGGGGGCGAAATCCGTGCCATTAAAACGCAGTTTGTTGATGTGTGAGTCTGTGGAGGCAGACATAGCGAGTATGAGGTCGCCGACTTTAAGGTCGGGCTGCAGCGCTCCGCATGTGCCAACGCGGATGACGTTCTTTACCTGATATTCAGAGAGAAGTTCATGAACATAAATGGAAAGGGTGGGGATGCCCATTCCGGATCCCATCACAGACACTCGTTTGCCGTGATAGTTTCCTGTGAAGCCCAGCATGCCGCGGATGTTGTTGAAGCATACGACATCTTCGAACATGGTTTCTGCTATGTTCTTTGCACGCAGTGGATCGCCAGGAAGCAGGACGGTTGAAGCGATCTGTCCCTGTTCCGCACCAATATGATTACTCATTCTTACACTCCTGTAATGTATTGAAAAAATAATTAGATAAACAATATTTCTTTGTAAATTATTGTCAGCAAATTATAGATTAGTTTTGCTGGATCACGGATGGTCCGCTCTCGCTTTTGGTTAGTTGGAACGCGGGATGCCTAATGTTAAGTGTATTTTAGATCATTGATCATACACGGAACCAAAATTTCAATTCATCAACGATCCATCTACACCGCTGGAGAACAATTGCGATAAGAGCAAAAGTGATGCATGGTATCATGACGAGCAGTGACCAATCCAAGTGAAAGATATGAAGTGTGTGGAAATTTATTACCCCATTTAGAAAGACACAGAATAACCCAACAGCTGTAAATAAAGATGCGGCGATATGCAGTTCCCTGAGTACCTTTTTCCTGATGAGGATGACCAGTGTCAGAAGCAATACTGTGAAAAAGAATGTGATCGGGAGGGCTAATGGGAAAAACCAGCCGTGAGAAGCTGAAAGATGTTCGATCAGATAAAGAAATCCGAGCAGGGCAATCGCGTCGATGATGATCCAACGCTGGGCAATATTTCGTTGAAATAAAAATGGGCTGATTAACCATACCCATGCGATCCCCAGGCTTGCTGCAGCGTACAAAGACCAAGTAAGCGTATTTCCGAAAACACCATTAATGGTGATTGATAACAAGGCGGGAGCTGCCAAGATAATGGATACTAATTTTATCCACAGGACCTTATCGAAGGAATCTTCCGGTGTTTCCCTCTGCTTTGGGACTACATTTTGGATAGCATGATTGATGGGGTTAGCGGGGTTGATCACTTCTGTGCCGCATAATGGACAGCTGCCGCCATGATTTTTCAGTTTCACACCACAGTTTACACAGTACGACATGGCTTCACTCCTTATTACACTCAATTGTTACTGGCAACCCCTGCTTGACAAGAAAGGAAAAAAACTCCTGTTCGACATGAGTTTCTTCGATCACTCGTGAAAAGAAAATGCGCACTTCGCCCGCGTATCCCAACATGCCGCATGAGACATTAGTGTCCTGTGTGGCACTCAGCGTGAGATCAAATGTCTCCACATGCTCCGCCATTTCAACGGGGACGTTGATCATGCCAAGGTTTGAGATCGTACTTGTAAATGAAGAGGGACCGAGAAATTTAAATCCCAGGTGAATAAGGCGATTTTTTATTAAAAGAGGAGTGATCCGTATGAGTGGATTCTTTGTTGAGTGCACATTGGCTGCTACCTGTGTGCGCAGATGTTTTTCTGTCACTTCATAATGCAGGAAATGATGCACTAAGTTTAATATCTCTACGAATGTATACTTTCCCTGAGATGGTTCGATCCCTGGTGATACAAAAGCGGAGAAATTCCGCAGAGTTTTTGTCTTATAAAATTGGCGCAGATTGACCGGCACCTGAATTATAATTGGCAAGGGGCGGCGGGGTGCTTCAGAAAATTGAATTCTTTCTAAAGTGAATAAATAAACTGCCACCATATATTCGGTAATGGATACACTATGTTTTTTTGCTTCCGAACGGATCGCTTTGGTGGGGATGGTGCCGGTGATGGTATTAAGACTGTATGGGGGTATGAGAGATCCTCTTATATGGAAAGCGCGCGGCTTGCGGCGGGAGCGTGTGGTGCTGTTGCCGGCGAAAACCTGGAAACAGGCCTTTGATTCAGAGGGGTCGGGTGTTTCCCCGCAATCCAGGATGCCCTCTGTGGGCGGGATGGGATGCCCGAGCAGATTTAAATATTGAGCAATCAGTGTTTTCAAAAAGACGATTGACCCAGCGCCATCGGATACGGAATGAAACACCTCCACTGCTATCCGACAGCCATGATATTTCACTCGAATTAGAAAACCGTTATTCTTTTTAGAAGAAATAACCATACAGGGATTGGGGCCATCTTCTTGAACTTGTAAAAGATCGTTGGAGTGGACGAAATAATGCCAGAAGAGCCCGGAGCGCAGCTTTACGGAAAAGCTGGGAATGCGCTTCAAGGTAGTGTTTAATGCACGCTGCAGCAGATCAGCCCGCACAGGTTGGGTCAATGTTGCAGATATTCGAAAAACACCGGGGCGTTTGCGCCCGCGAATGGCTGGATATAAATTGGCGGCAGTGTCCAGACGGTACCGCTTTGGATGGATCTGATCCTGTTGATTAGTAGAATTCATAATGATTTAATAGTCGAATAGTAATGATAATGTGGAAAAGCTGAATTGCAAACTATAAAAGTTATGCCGTTCCCAGAGTGACCTATACTCTTTAATCAATCGGGAGTGTTTCCTGAAGGAATGACTCTGTCTTTACCCAAAAGTCCGGATTTGTTTGGCAATCGCTGTGCCCTTTTTCGGGGACTACCCATAGATGTGTAGTTTCAGGATTACCTGCTTCTAATAAGGCTTTTCCCTGCGTAAGCGGCACAGTAGAATCTTGTTCTCCATGTACTAAAAGGATATCAGCATGGGTGCTGTGGATGTTATTCACCGGGGCAATTTTGTCAAAATCCAAGCTGAATCTGAGTTTCATATACTTAAAGAGCAGCCACCCAAATGGGATGTATGGAATATGTTTTTCCTGAAAGCCAAGTTTCATCACTTCAATTGGATGAGAGAATGCCCCTACAGTTACCACGCTGCGGATGCGTTCGTCCAGAGCAGCCGCATTAATGACTGCACCTCCGCCGATCGAAAGACCAACTGCCCCAAAAATTTGTGAGGAGGTAAGGCGGCTCTTGGTAACAAAATCAGCCGCAGCACATGTGTCCTGAGTAAATGTCCACACGGTTGGGGTTTTAATAGGAGTGCTGATGCCGTGGTTGCGGGCATCGAACGCGAGAAGATTATATCCCAGCGGGTGGAATTCGCGGATATATGGAAGCATCCGGGAAAGATTGCGCCCCCAGCCGTGAACTAGGATGAGGGTGGGTGCGGTTTGTGAGGTCGGGATCCACCATCCGTATAAGGCGCCGTTCTTAACCATCGGAATATGAACTTCTTCAAAAGAAATGCCATATTTATCCGGTGTTGATTGATGGGAGCGCTGTGTGTTTTGATACATGCGCGCAATAATAGCATCGAGTAAAAAGAGGAGAATACCTGCTGCAAAAAATATTAGATATATGTTCATCGTGAAGAAACCACCTTGAAAAAATTAATTTCCGTTTAGTATAGTGCAGAGGGATGTTTTTATCTATATGAAATGTTTTATGGCTCCGGGAAAAGAGGGCTGCTTTTATTTAAATCTTTTGTCGGATAGCTGAGAGTTTATTCTGGATGTGTATTTTTCCAGCCAACCGATGCGGATGTCTTCTACCGCTTCCATTTCGCGGACATACGGTTTGATATCGAGCAAGGGTGTTCCATTGATGACATCAATATTTTCAATGTGAAGGATATGCTCTTTAACCCGGATAAGTTTGACAACCGAAAGACCGATAGGATTGGGGCGTTTAGGAGCGCGGGTGGCAAAAAGTCCGCGTTCCTGATCATCAAGAAATGGGATTACTTTAAGCTGAGCTAATTTTGTGAGGTGAAAATGGTACAGCAGATATATATGGGAAAACCCATCCAAATCAGACAACGCCGGTAGATATTTTTCGTACACTTCCACCTGGCCTTTTACACCGCGGGCAGCGGATGGCTGGATGGGCATACCATGCAATTTTGTATAGGGGGAATGAATGATGCCGATCGGTTTAAATTTTATTTCCATAATGAACCTCGGGTCACTTATGTTGTAATTATCATATTAATAAAAGTGTGGATAAGATTAGATTATTACATAAAAAATAAAAACCATTCCGAGCGAGCGAATGGTTTTTTTGTGCCCCAGGCAGGAATCGAACCCACAACCTAGGCGTTAGGAGTGCCTCGCTCTATCCATTTGAGCCACTGGGGCAGTGTGTACCGATTATAGCATCAGGGTAATCCTCTATCAAGTAAAAATTTGACCGCTGGCATCCGCCAGCGGTCAAAGGGAGGGATATTTCCACCAGTTACCCATTATGGGATTTCACAACACAAGGAGGGATGCGCTGTAAATAATTCTGGTGGTAATAGACACTTTCTACTTTGAAAGTTTTCGGTGTCATGACGACATAATATACCATATTTATCAAAATTGATATTAACAGAATGTAAAAAATTTCTAAGTATTATTTTGGAAGATGTCAAGCCAGAAATCAACATCATTTTCAGGATTTTTTGGCTTGTTTTGTGGTTTTGAATGGTATGTGAGGAGTTTGTGGGCGAAATCGTCACTGGAAATAACAGAAGCGCCTACAGCGTGGGCATTATCGATTATCCAATGATCGGAAGTTACAATGGTGTAATTGTGGGCATCTCCGCCAAGTTCCTTTAACTGCAAAAGTATGGCATCATCGGCTGAACTTGGGGAGTGGATAAAATGAGCATGCAGGTAAGCAGAGTGAAAATTGACATGGTTGGTATGCGAGGCTCGATCGAAGTAAACAACAGCTTTTTTACGGATTTGTTTAAAATAATCATCGAGAAGTGCGAAGAGAGACTGTTCATCATCCAGCTGGTCAAGACGCAGTCCTGGAATTTTAGGGATGAGGTTGTGCCCGTCAATGATGTATGGCATACAATATTTCTTTATTATATAGAATTGCCGCAATTCTACCACTCTGGAAAAATCATGCAATTATTAAGGTGCTGATGAAAATCTGAAAGGCTGAATATCAAATAAATCGTTTAGAATTAAGGACAACGAACTCAAGGAATGGACATAATAATGACTCAAGCATACTATCGAAAATGGCGGCCATTGGACTTTAAAGGAGTCATTGGCCAGGAACATGTCATTCGCATTCTGCGCAACGCGCTGGCTAAAAATCGCATAGCGCACGCTTACTTATTTTCCGGCCCGCGAGGTACCGGGAAAACGAGTACAGCGCGTATTATCGCGAAGGCTGTGAACTGCCTGGCAGAAGATGTATCGGCGCGCCCCTGCAATACATGTGATCATTGTAAAGCGATCAACGCGGGTCGATTCCTGGACTTAATCGAGATAGATGCTGCCTCTAATACAAGTGTGGATGATGTTCGGTCACTGCGCGAAAAGATCAATTTTTCCCCGACACAGGGGCGCTATAAGGTGTACATTATTGATGAGGTGCATATGCTCTCCAATGCGGCGTTTAATGCGCTGCTGAAAACACTGGAGGAGCCACCGGCACACGCGATCTTTGTACTGGCCACCACAGAAGTACACAAGATCCCGGCAACGGTACTGTCCCGCTGCCAGCGCCACGAATTCCGGCGAATCCCGATCAATTACATTCAGATAAATCTCAAGAAAATCGCTGAAGAAGAAGGGATCAACGTGGATGCCGCCGCATTAACCGAGATTGCTCGACAGTCAACCGGCAGCATGCGCGATGCGGTTTCACTATTGGATCAATTAGCGTCTACTGGAAACGAGGTAACACTTGCATTGACAAAAGATGTGCTTGGCACTGCAGGCAGCGAAAGCGTGATTTCTCTAACCGAAGCGATTCTGACTGGAGATGCGGGGAAAGGGATCTCGGTCATCAATCATGCTTTAGACAGCGGAAGCGATCCGCGCCAATTTGGAAGGCAGGTCATTGATTATTTACGGGCGGTGCTGATGACGAAAATGGGGAATATTGAACAGTTACAAGCTGCTTTGGAAGAAAGGGATCAGTTGAAAGTCTTAGCCAAACGCTTTGAAATGGGCAAATTGCTGGATGCTTTATATGCGTTTGACCGTGCAGCACAACATACAAGTATAGGTTGGCAGCCAGGGTTGCAGCTGGAATTGGCCGTAACGCGATTAACCCAAAACGAAGGTAAAAAAGTAGAGCAGGGAAAGAATCGCTCGAAAAATGTAAAACGAACAGTGATCTCTGGAAAACAAATTTCGCAACAAAAAACAGCTTCTGGAAATGTTAGGGAGGAAGCAACCAGAAAGAAAGAAGATCCGCAAAGAAAAAAAGACGCGGAAAAGCAAGAAAACGCACCCATTTCACAGGAAACTAAGGAAAACAAGCAATCTGGCGGGAATGATGTTCAAGTGCAATGGAAGGAAATCCGAGCGGTAGCCAAGTTGATCTCACCGGAAACAGGGGCACTTTTAAATTCGTGCAAGTCAATCAATGTACGCCGCGGGCGGTTGGTATTAGGGTTTTCAAGTGGGATCCTTCAATCGAAGATGGAAAATGGACATAATATCTCATGCGCAAAGCAAGCAATTAAACAAATATCAGGGATTGATATGGAGATTGATTGTGAAATAGCCGGGAAAGAGATGGCTCAGACACCAGCGGATTTAAATGTGGACCAAGATGGTATGCTTGGAGCAGCGCTTTCGCTGGGTGGAAAGATGACTAAAGAAGACAATAAACGTGAGGAAAATGATTGATGATGAATAATAACAAGGGCGGCATGATGAAGCAGGTCATGCAGATGCAGAAACAACTTAAGCAGGCTCAAAAAGAACTTGAAAAAGAAACTGTCACCGGCACAGCAGGGGGTGGGGTAGTAACAGTAACGATGACTGGCAGCCAGAAATGTAAAGGGGCTAAACTGGACAGAGAAAAAATACTTGACATGCCTGTTGAGAAACTAGAAAATTTAATTGAGCAAGCAATAACAGATGCCTTAGAAAAATCAAAAAAACTGATGGCCGAAAAAATTGGCCCATTAAGCGGCGGCTTGAGCGGGTTAAAATTTTAGGGAGAGCAAATGTCCGTATTACCTGATCCATTGGAGCGATTAATTCTTGCATTAGAACGATTGCCAGGCATTGGTCCAAAAACAGCTTCACGGTTGGCATTTTATTTGCTGAAGGCACCTGCAGAATTTTCGAGCGATCTCGCAGATGCGCTGAAAATGGTGAAAAGTGGAACAGCTTTCTGCCAAAGATGCTTTAATATCACTGATGCGGGGCGGGAGGAATGTGTCATTTGTGCAAATCCAAAACGTGACAAGAGTGTGGTGTGTGTAGTTGAAGACCCTTTGGACATGGTGGCGTTAGAGAAAACCGATGGGTTTAAAGGGCTGTACCATGTGCTGCATGGGACGCTATCGCCGATCGAGGGGATTGGCCCGGATGATATCAAAATTTACGAGCTGGAGGAAAGGGTGAAAAATGGGGGGATTGTAGAGATTATTGTTGCCACGAATCCGAGCATGGAAGGTGATGCAACCGCATTGTATTTACAGCAGCGTTTGGATAAATATCCCGTGAAGTTATCCCGTTTGGCACGCGGATTACCTGTGGGGGGCGATTTGGAATACGCAGACCAAAGCACACTCCTGAGGGCACTAGCCGGACGACAAGAACTCTAAATTTTTTAATTTCTCCAAACTATCCCGAATTGTGAAATACGAATATTTTGCTTGGTGGGGGATATTTTCACTTCGTTGATGTCGTCCATCATGTTCTCCCATTTTTGTTTCAGCTCTAATTTCTGATCGCTGAGATCTTCCTGGAGGGTTTTCAGGTCTTCTTGATAATTTTCCAGAATGGTTTCCGCTTCTTTCAGACGTGTTTTTGCCTCAGCAGCCATGCGTGCTTTGGTGGAGGATGTAGAGAGACCTGTCAGCTTACGCTTGGCCACAAGATTTAAAAGAGATTCACCTACTTTTAGAGCAGTATCCAATTTACGTGAATCAAAATTCTTTTTATATGTATCCACCTTTATTTCCTGACGTTCAATCTTATTTTCGAGAGTGGTTTGTTTGGTTCTAAATTTGCTTTCCAGCTTGCCTTCAGCTTCTTTAAGTTTTTTTACGGCCGCTAGTTTACATTGGGTACGAAAATCTTCATCGCTGACTTCCGGACCAGCAGATACACCAAGCGCTTTGGAAGAACGAATGGAAACTGTATCGGTCTCATAGATCCAATGTTCAAATTCCTTTTCCTGTGCAGACCACCAGGAGGATTTCTTCATAAACTCCGAAACAGATGCAAACTTGGCACTGCTGGGGGAATTGGTAAGCAATTTGCCGGTATCCAGGTCGGACAGGAGGGCATTTTTCCACACCTGCCCAGTTTCGCGTGGATTTTCAACTATAGCGCTGATGACGCGTGTAAAGTCGACCGGAGGCCGCTGGCGAAGATAGTGCACTTCGGCAATAGCGACAAGAGCAGGGGTGTACTTCTGTTTTCCAGAGCTGATTTTGGCTGAATAAAAATATTCCTGAACTGTACCCGGAAGAGAGGGTTTCATACTGGTTGGTTTGTCCGTCGACCGTAATTGTGTCGTCTTTGCGCTCTTTTTTGATTTTGTGCTGGTTTCGGGAGTGAAAGCTTGAACTCCAGCGAGGGCATTCAGGTCTGGAATTTGTGAAATGGTGAGCGGTCCTGCTAAATAGTTCATTACCCAACGCGTGTGGAAAACGGATGGTTTCTTTTCGTGTACGTTATGATATAAGAAAACGCGTTTGCCAAGGGAAGAAATAAGACGGTCAAATTCGGTGCGTTTAATTTCCCCAGACACACTTTCAAGACCATCAAGAAGACGCTGTTTATCCTGGTCAGTTTGCAGGCGCCCGATCATCCAGGTGCCGGCATTTGAGAGGGCTTTATAATCTACATCTACCGGATTTTGTGTGGTGAGCATAAGCCCAACACCGAAAGCACGGGCAGTTTTGAGCAGGCGGATCAGAAGCGGTTTTGAGGGCGGGTTGGCGACTGGCGGGAGATAACCGTGGATTTCGTCGAAATAAATAAGCGCGCGCAAGTCACCGGTTCCTCGTTGTTTGCGCATCCATGTTTCCACAGCGGCGTACAACAATGTGATGAAGAACATACGCTCAGTATCTTCCAGGTGCGCTAAATAAAAAATGGTGTGGCGCGGTTTTCCGCCGGGTGTATAAAGCATACGTTCAATATCTAATGGCTGACCTTCAATCCAGCTTTGGAAGGACGGGGATGCGAGGAAATTGTTAAGCAGCATAGCCAATTCGCTGCGGTCTTTCTTGGGGAAGAATTCATTAAGTGAAAAAGCACCTAACTGGTCAAAAGGCGGGGTTTGTGTTTGCCTGATGATGTCCATCAGATCAAGAGATTTTCCTTCCTGCCAGTGATATTCGATGATATTGGCTAACAATATATGCTCGCGAGATCTAAGGGGATCAATTTTCTTCAACCCAACCAGGGTTAAAAGTGCTGTAATGGTTGAGGAAATCTTCTCACGTAGAGCTTCCTCGTTCTTGTCCCAGTCGATACTGGGAGCTTCGAACGAGGCAAGAATGTTAACAGGTATGCCTATTGTAGAACCGGGGGTGTAGATGGTGCGATCCACAGCATCTTTAAGGGTTTGGATATCTTTTGAGCCCAAACCCCAATCCTTTAGCCCATTTTTCCACAACGCAGCCGTTTTTTCCGATACTTCGGCAATGGTTTTCTTTTCGCGGCGGGCATTGTCAGCATCTATCCAGGGAGCAAAATCCTCAGGGGCTAGATCGGGGAAGGAAAGAACCAGGTTGGTGAGATCTCCCTTGGGGTCGATAATAATGGCAGGTATACCCTGCAAGGCTGCCTCTTCAAGTAATCCTACACATAGACCTGTCTTACCTGAACCAGTCATACCTGTAATAATGGCATGGGTAGTTAGGTCGGGAGGGTCGTATGTTAAGCGATCATTTGAGATTTCATTCTTCTTGAGATTAAATAACTTGCCAAGATAAAATTGCCCATCTTTGCCCATGAGAACCACCTTGATATTTTTTTGACTAATTATACCTGCAGGTTTTTTAAGAGAAAGCTAATCACATGTATGTATAATCAATATAATCTTTTCAAGAATAATAACTATGACTATTGATTTCATTACGTATCAGCTGCAAAGCATTGGAGGGAAAGAATACCACCAAATTACAGGTGTCCTTGTTGAGCATGGCGTACGTACTACTCATCGGCATCGCCAGAGTGATTTACTGGCATTGTTTCTTTCCTTCTCGGGTGAACACCTCTATATAAATGAAGAAATCGACGATCTGGTTAAAAAGGCAAGCGGCCTATTTTTCCATGCGCGGGGGTCGGTCACGCGTGCGATCCAATTGATCATAGAGGATTTGAATAAAGTGATTCTGGAACGCAACCTAGATAGAGGGTATGAAGGTGTTCAAGCGGAGGGTTCTGTCAATATCGCTGTTTTACATAATAATTGGTTGTTTATGGGACAAGTGGGCGATGCACAGACATACACAATAGGATCTGAACGATTTGAACGGTGCGGTGAGGACGGGGATGCAACTGAAAAATTAGGTCGAAGTAAACGAATACACCCTCGCCTATACCAGAGTGAAATACAAGCAGGTGACTTGATTCTAATGAGTCCGCATGCCCACGCATCATGGAAAGCGTATTACCTTTCAGGAAGCACCGAACTGACGATGTCTCAAATAAAACGCAGGCTGAAAAATCAGATGATTCAGGATTTTTCTGTCTTGGTAATTAGAACAGAGGAAGGAAGCGGAAAGGTACACAACGGAAGCTGGGAGATTGAAGAAGAAAAATCTATTAAGGCAGAAGAAGAACATATTTCCAAAGACCAACCTGAAATAAAGCCAATTGAATTAGAACAAGAAATTCACAAGGAAGCAGAACCAACACAAAACAAACCACAAGTGGAACCGAAAATAATCGGGGAAGAGATCCCAGATTTACCAGATGTAGTTCAAATGGGAGATGGGGATATTCAGGTAACTGCTGGCGAAACAGAACAAATGCAGCGAGAACCATTAGAAGTGGTCAGGAAATCTGGAAAACAGAATAGTAAATTGTTAATAGGGCTTGCGAGGTTATGGATGCGGGGTAAAACCACGCGCGCAAAATTGCAGTTATCATTTGGGCGCCTTAAGCGTAAGCTCGTTCCGAAAAAATCAATAATTCAAACCAGTGAATCCTTTACATGGATGACCATAGCTGTGCTGGCGATTCCTTTGATCATTATTCTTTCTTCAATAACGGTATATACACGTTTTGGTAAGGAAGAGCAGTACAAGATTTTTATGGATGAGGCACAAGCAGCCGCGCTGCTCGCAGAAGGCGAAAGTGACGCCATCAAACAACACGATTATTGGAAGGATGTCCTGGCTCTTGCAACGAAGGCAGAAGAATTTCAAATAACAAATGATTCACGCGAATTATTTCAAAAGGCCCAATTGATCATAGATGAGATGGATTTGGCAGCAAGGTTGGATTTTCGGCCGGCATTAACCCAGTTTTTTCCAGATGGCGCATCGATTAGCCAAATAAAAGCAAGTTCTTCCGGTGTCTATTTATTGGATAGTAATTCAGGGAATGTGCTTCGGATCTATCTGAACACAAAGGGTTTTTATCAATTAGATGAAGAGTTTAGATGCACACCTGGTCCATATGGGTTAGCGACGATTACAAAATTAGTAGATTTTGTTATTCTCCCCGCGAATAGTAAGAACTTTAAGATCATGGCGTTGGATGGGCAGGGCAACTTGCTTTATTGCCAACCGGGTGAACTGCCGATCTCGCATACTCTAACAGTACCAGATGGCGGCTGGGATCAAATTATTGGAACCGCGTATGCAAATGATGTTCTATACGTTATCGACGCTGGTAAGAGCATGGTTTGGTTTTACAAAGGAAACAGCGCTGATTCAACAGAAATGTCAGGGATCGTTTTTACAGAAAGCCCGACCAAGTTTTTTGACGAAGATATACCAGATTTGAGCGGTGCTGTGGATGCATTTGTCAATCAGGAAGATCTGTATATTCTGCATGGCGATGGACATATGACGCTTTGCCGGTACAGTTCACCTGGGGAGGTAAAGTTAACTGAATGTGAAGATCCCGCACCGTTCACTGACAATCGTGTAGGGATTGAAAACACAAAACCATGGATTTTCATGGGCACACATTTTATCGGCATGCAGCAGGCACGGGTGCCCAATGCTTCGCTTTTCCTTTTGGACGATGTCAGCAGTGCTTTATATCAGTTCAGCTATCACTTAAACTTAGAGCGAACTCTTAAACCACAAACCAATCGTAATTATCCTATGCCCACTAGCAAACCTAGCGGATTTGGGATTACACCGGACCAGGAAGTGTTCTTGGCGTATGGCAATCAATTGTTCATCGCTCCCATGAAGTAATTCCCCGCTTTCTTTTCAGAGAAGATGTAAAGTGGTTAGGCGATCATGTGTTGTTGATTTGATATATGCGCAACTCCGCACTCAGCGAGATGAAGCGCTCATCCTTTTCACAATGCAGGCAGATGGAGTATTAAGGAATATTTTTCCTGCGGGGGCAAAGCATACTATGTGCTGGAACCCACCCGGTTTGTTGCGTGGTATTAAGTGAAGAAAAATTATAAATTTTTCTCAGCGAAATGACAGGCGACATGATGTTCTTTGAATAGTTCTCTTAATTGTGGTTCCTTGTTTGAACAAATTTCTTGGGCTAATGGGCAACGAGGATGAAAACGGCAGCCAGATGGAGGATTCAAAGCGCTTGGAATTTCTCCAGCGAGGGCAATCTTTTTCTTGTTTAGTCCAGGGTCTGGAATTGGAATTGAAGACATCAGGGCAGTTGTGTAGGGGTGCAATGGTTTCTTAAATATATCAACTTTGCTTGTAATCTCAACGATTTTTCCAAGGTACATCACTGCTATACGATCAGATATGTGTTCAACTACAGCCAGGTTGTGCGCGATAAATAAATAAGAAAGCCCCAACTCTCTTTGAAGTTTTTTAAGAATGTTTAAGATCTGCGCCTGGATAGACACATCCAGAGCTGAAACTGGCTCATCTAATACGATAAATTCAGGCTCTAGAATTAAAGCACGTGCTATCCCAATTCTTTGTCTCTGACCACCAGAAAATTCATGCGGGTATCGCATGGCATGATAATCTTCCAATCCTACCCAATTTAAAACTTCAAGAACCCGTTCAAATTGCTCTTTTCGGCTTCCCAATTTATGAATTTTTAATCCTTCTGCGATTGATTCGCCAACTGGTAGTCTCGGATCAAGGGATGAATATGGGTCCTGGAAGACGATCTGAATTTGGCGCCGTATTTTCTTCTCTTCTTTACTTTGCAGCTTTAGTAGATCCTTTCCTTTGAAGAATAAGGAACCGCTTGTTGCTGGTTCTAAACCTAGCATAGTGTGACCTACAGTTGTTTTTCCACAACCAGATTCACCAACCAAACCGAGAGTTTCTCCCTGATTAATTGTGAAACTAACCCCATCGACTGCTTTAACCTGATTAATTGTATGCCGAATAATTCCGCCTGAGACCGGAAAATATTTTACTAAATCATCAACTCTTATAAATTCGTCTTGTTTTTTCTTAGGTTGCTTCCCTGCCATAATTTCTGCCTTCATTTCAATAATTCTTTCATTGGAGCTTTATGCCCTTCAAAATCTTGATATAACCAGCATCGCACTGCTCTGTTATTCTCACGGTTTGTAAATAACTCTGGTTCGATTTGGGTGCAGATGTTCAGCTGATATTCTTCTCTTTTTTTACAACGCGGCGCAAATCGGCAACCAGGTGGTAAATCAATTAAATTTGGCACATTTCCGGGAATTGTTTCAAGTTCATCTTTTACCTGGTTCAGAATGGGTACAGAAGCCAATAATCCTTGAGTATATGGATGAAGGGGTGCGCTGAAAATCTGGTGTACTCCTGTTTGTTCCACGATTTTTCCCGCATACATGACAGCTACTCGATCTGCCATTTCTGCAATGACACCTAAGTCATGGGTAATTAGAATGATTGAAGTATCAAATTTATTTTGAAGTCCGCGAAGAAGATCTAAAATTTGCGATTGTATTGTTACATCTAATGCAGTTGTTGGTTCATCTGCGATCAAGAGTTTTGGTTCAAGTGCCAATGCCATTGCGATCATAACTCTTTGCGCTTGACCCCCGGACATCTGATGAGGATAGGCATTTACCTTGGATTCTGGGTCGGGGATTCCAACTATTTTCAACATATCAATGGTCTTTTTATGAATCTCATCTTTAGGTAACTTTTCGTGGATGTCAAACACTTCCTTGATTTGTTCTCCTATTGAGAAAACAGGGTCTAAGCTGGTTAACGGTTGCTGGAAAATCATTGATAAGAGGTTGCCTCTTATTTTAGTCAATTCTTTTTCACTAAGACTCAGAATATTTTGCCCTCTAAAAAATATCTCTCCACTTTCAATGTTTCCAGGCATTTCAATTAAATTCATTATTGATAGAGACGTCACACTTTTTCCACATCCCGATTCACCAACTAATCCAAAAACCTCACCTTTCTTTATATAAAAATCTAAACCGTCCACGGCTTTAACGATTCCGTCGTCTGTATAAAAAAATGTTTTCAAATTATTTACTTCGAGTAAATGTTTGCTGCCTTCAAATTTCATAATTAAGAATCCTTATAAAAAGCCTGATCTCTGATTTATTCTTCAATGCTTTGATGAGTGAGCCGCGGATCAATAGCATCACGTAGTCCATCTCCTAATAAGTTGAATGCCAATACAGTGATCATAATTGCGATTCCTGGAAAAAACACAAGATGCGGCGCAGTAAACAATTGATTTCTTTCTGAGCCAAGCATCGTGCCCCACTCTGGGGTAGGTGGCTGTGCTCCTAAGCCAATAAAAGAAAGCGCAGCAGCATCTAATATTGCTGTACCTATCCCTAGTGTTCCCTGGACAATCAATGGTGGTATTGCATTGGGTAAAACCCGATAAAAGAGAACATGTAGGTTGGACGCTCCTAAAGCTTTAGAGGCAGATACAAATGTTTGTTCTTTTACTGAGAGCACACTCGCACGGACAACACGTGCGTATATGGGAATTGACACAATGGCAATAGCCAATAGGGCATTTTCGATCCCTGGGCCCAGAACAGATACGATCGTGATAGCTAATAGTAGGGAGGGAAAAGCCATCAATACATCCATGAATCTCATTAATATATTATCCAGCCATCCCCCATAATAACCTGAAAGAGCTCCGATAGCTACGCCAATGATGATGGCAAATCCAACAGTGGAAAAACCAATTAATAAAGACAACCGCGTGCCATAAATTACACGGCTGAATTCATCACGTACATTTCCGTCAACACCTAAAATATGCTGTGGTTTGTCTTCTGAACAACCCAGAAGATGGATACAAGGCGCTTCCCTTCTTTTAATATCTTCAACACCGATCAACACTTCTTCTGGATCAAATGGAGCAATAAAAGGAGCAAAAATAGCTACGAGCATCAGGATGCCAATGATTATCAATCCAATCATAGCATTCCGCTGCCTGAGGATTCGCCTTAGTGTCAATCGCCACAGACTATTGGAGCGGTAATCTTTTTCCTTATTATTGTCGACCCGATTATCTTTTTTATATTTCATTGGTGTCACTCCAGGCGAATTCTTGGATCTATGAATACATACGAGAGATCAATTAATAGGTTAATGAATACGTATCCAGCAGCAATTACGATAGTGAATCCTTGAATGACGGGAAAATCACGGGCAGTAATGGCTTCAAACATCATGCGGCCGACACCGGCAAGCCCAAATATTGTCTCAGTAAGTACAGCGCCTGAAAACAGTGTGCCAACTTGCAATCCAATGACCGTAATAATTGGAAGAAAGGCGTTGCGAAAAGCATGTTTCATGATAACCGAGAATTTTCGCAGCCCTTTTGCGCGGGAAGCACGAATGTAATCTTGCTTTAATACCTCCAGCATGCTTGATCTTGTCATGCGTGCGATGATTGAGAGAGGAATTGTGCAAAGGGCAAGAGCGGGTAAGATGAGGTGTTTAAGCGTATCAAACAACACTTCCCAATTTTTTGTAAGAATGGAGTTGAAAATATAAAAATTAGAAAAAAATTCCAGAACGTAAAATTTGAAAGTCTCTTTTTCTGCCACCCATCCAAACACTTCATAAAATGGTGTAGGAGATAAACCCGCAGTCAAACGACCAGAAGGGGGCAGCCAAAGAGGAGTTCCTTTTAACTTTAAAGCGAAAAGATAAGCGAGCATTAACCCAAGCCAGTAAACGGGCATCGAGACACCGATATTTGCTCCAATCATAGTTATCACATCTGTAGCTGAATTACGATTAATTGCTGAGATTATTCCAGCTGTGATACCGACAATGATCGCAAGAATAATTGCGAAGAAACTAAGTTCCAATGTTGTTGGAAGTCTTTCAATTAGGATCAGCATCACCGGCCGTCTGAAACGAATTGAATTCCCAAAATCACCTTTGAGAATATCCCCCATATATATTCCTAATTGTACGTAAATCGGTTTGTTTAACCCATATTGTTCTCGAAACCGTTCGCAAATAACCTCTGTGGCTTTTTCACCAAGCATGGCTTTACATGGATCTCCAGGTATTGCGCGTGCCAAAAAGAAAGTTACTGCCAAGATTCCAAAAAGGACTGGAATGGAGAGTAATAACCGTCTTATTGTGTACTTTCCCATATACTTCTCCTAATTATATATCCCTTATAAAGGGGATGGCACTTCTTTATGAAGTGCCATCCTGTATTTCTGAGCGATTACAAGAAAAGAATGCCTTGCCGCTACTCAGCGTTCAATAAATCACCCCACAGGTATGTGAAATAGCCAAAGGCTCCTGTGTTGCCGACATGCAAAGGATTAGAAGCATCCCATGCGACAACCCATGACATGACAACATCGCTTGCGTCAAGTGATGAGCCATCATGGAATTTGACACCTTCCCTAAGGTTGCAAGTCCATACAGTCAGGTCTTCATTAGGTTCACATGAGGTTGCCAGGGCTGGTTTCACATCCGTTTCGCCAACTTCATAAGCTAACAGTGACTCGAGCACCTGCTCGCAGGCTCTCAGTGATTCACCGTCAGTTTCGTCGTTGCAGTAAACAGAAATTGGTTCAGCGTTCTGCATCCACACCATGGTGTCACGTCCGCCTGGATCTACAACCGCGAAATATTCATTGCCTAATGCGCTGGAATGTGCCCCAGCGGCGTCTGCCTGGAATACTACTGCGGAACCACCATGCGCTACTGGGATCATCGGTAATGTTTCCTTCACAGCGTTGTTTGCTTCTGTATATAATGGTTCAGCTTCAGCTGGATCGGCGATTTGGGATGCTTGTTGCAGCGCCTCATAAATTCCTGGATGAGGATCGCCAAACTGCGTCCCTGAAGCACCGAAGTGGAAATCAAGAAAGTTGGTGATATGCGGATAATCCGCGCCCCAACCGAGCAAGTGAATGCCATCCAGCTCGCCAGCGTCTGATGCGTCAAGGAACGCGCCGGATTCCATCACTTCGATGTTGGCTGTAATACCAATGGCAGCTAATTGTGCTTGAATATCAGTAGCCACAACTCCGGGCTCAGGCAGGTAAGAGCGAACAACGTCGCGGTAGTAGATGGTAGTTTCAAAACCATCCGCATAACCCGCATCCGCTAACATAGTTTTGGCGGCATCTTGATCAAACTCATACCAATCTTCACCAACACAGCCGTTGGGAATGGAGCATGGAGTGAAGTGTGAAGCAACTTCTGAACCTTTTGGATAGAAATTATCAACGATCCGCTGGCGGTCCAAGCCAATCGCGACGGCTTTGCGGACATTTACATCATCAAATGGTTCAAAGGTGTTTGTGAAAGCAATATAGAAAATGTTCAATGCAGGGCGAGGATAAAACGCAAGCGCTTCATTTGCTTGGAGGTCATCAAAGTCGTCCGGGCTTGGGTTATCAATACCGTCTACAGTTCCGGATTCAAGTTCAAGCTTGCGCTGAGCGCCTTCAGCTGCCCATCGGAATACGAGAGTGTCGGTTTTTGCTGCATCGCCCCAGTAATCTTCAAATTTCTTGAAAACAATGCTGTCACCGCGTTCCCAGGTGTCCAATACGTATGGTCCAGTTCCAACTGGTTTCTCGAGAATCTCTCCCGATTCCATTGCGAAATTGATCCATTCTTTTGGTTGGATAGAAAAAGCGGCAAAAGCTGCTTTTGAGGGGAAAGCGGGATCGGGCACGCACATAGTGAACTGCACTGTGCTTGCGTCCAAAGACGCGATTTCCTTAATTGTTCCGCCGTAATCGCAATCGGGGGCAGTTACAGCCATTGGTTCAAATGCTTCTTCAACGTAGCCAGCTTTTTTACCGCCACCGCATGATACAGATAAAATTATACTTAAACACAAAACTACGTATAAAATAAATCTTTTTTTCATCGTCTCTACTCCTTTGATATTGTTTTTTTATTTCTAACAAACTTTCGATTATTATCTGTCTTTTCCAATAAACCACCTCCTTAGGCAACTAATTAAATAAGCATTCTATCATATTAATTACATTACATTTGTAAAGTACTAATATATCTTGACAATTATTAAAATTACAAAAAAAATACTTTACGTTTAGATAAAAAAGAGTTTTACTTAATAAATTTTGTGATTTACCAAATAGTATTCCTGTACACTCATGCCTGGTTGTAGCAGCGCTGAAAAAATATCAAGTATCGGATGGTAAGGAGATCGAAACGCGTTTAATTTAACAACTTAGAACCCGATAAGTGTAATTGGTACTGGGATAAAAGTAAGCAGAAAGACAGCTACTGCCAAATAACCTATTCGTTTACGTGTAGTATCTAATTGCGTTACCTGATCAAGTGGTTCGGCGTGCCTGCGTCCCATGAAGAATAGGATCCCTGCCCATATCCACCATCCATTCCAGAATAATCCGAGTATGGCTAACCCGGCGATAATAATCGGAAAAATAAATTGGGCGGTTTTTTTGCCAAAAACTGTTTGAAAGATATGCCCGCCATCTAATTGTCCAACTGGGAGAAGATTGATTGCTGTCACAAAAAGCCCTGCCCACCCTGCCCAAGCGACCGGATGAAGCATGACATCTTGTGCACCCCATGGAAAAGGCAGTCCGGTGAAAAAATATTGTGCCCAATACACCGCAAGTGATACTCCGCTAATCCCAGGCGGTTGGGGAAGAAGTTTTCCAAATGTAAGATATTTAATCAATAAATATAGAAGGGAATTGCCTTCCATCTGCAGGCCAAAACCAGCATCCGCAGAAAGGGGCAGGGTGTTCAATTCTGATAAATTTAACCCGATTGCCAGAACGATAATCGCAATAACCAAACCACTTAAGGGTCCAGCAACAGCGATGTCAAATAATTCTCTCCTGTTATGCGGCAGCGAGCGCATATTAATGAAAGCGCCCATCGTACCGAAGGAACTGAAGGGGAACGGAATGAAAAAAGGAAGGGATACATCGACACCATTCTTTTTTCCAGCGAAATAGTGGCCAAATTCATGCGCACCTAATATGGCTAATAATGAAACGGCAAACGGCCAACCACTTTTAATAAGTGCCCAGATCATTTGGTTTGTGTTAGCAGGTAATTCACCCTTGTAACCATATAAGCCGCCAGTGAACAGGACACTGAGTGATGTGAGTAAAAACATTAAAAGATTCAAGCGGGGGCGATTTTTTGAGTTACTCACAATTTTTGGCAGCAGCATAAGGGATTGTGTGTTGTCCTCCTGACGAAGTATTGCTATAAGATTGTATGGCTCTAAAGCAGTAGATATTTGATCATATCCTTTGATGCTATCTTTGTGTTTCAGCTTTCCTTGATAACGGGCGACAAAGGGCTGCTTCTCATTCCCGTAGGTAGTGTTCTCAATTTGAAAGAATTGCCCAATCAGAGCATCCAATTTAGATAATTTGTGTTCAGTAAGCATTTTTTTCCTATAATTATGAATAGGCGGGGATGGATGGGAGTCGAACCCACCGCGGCCCGCTTAGCGACCCGCCACCGATTTTGAAGACCGAGGAACCCACCGGGACTCAACCATCCCCATCATTATAAGGATAATCGACAAAAAAGTGTTTGTAAAGCGGATTTGATTTCTAATAATATTCTTAGAAGTAAGGGTCTTCATTGCCAGTATGAAAGAAAATTAAATAATACCTGATCTGTAAAATTGATCAGTGACCCCTTTTTTTAGCTAGTGTAACAATCTTTCTGTAATTTCAAAAAAGAGTAGATCACGGTATCCTTTCAGAAGTCAGATAAACAAAAGAAAGGAATAAGACCATGATCTACAAGAATGATTGTACATTACCAAAAGAATATCTGGAACAACT
>CBDAFG010000019.1:0-10933 GCA_965195205.1 uncultured Pelolinea sp.
TTTTTTTGCTTCACTAAAAACTGATTCTTGCGTTTGGACGGTTCAAAATTTGAGTTTAAGTTGTTAAAGGACGAGTTCTTGCAGTAAAGTCATCTATATATATTTTTTTATAATCTATTCAAAATAACTAAACATGAGTAATGAATTAATTCACGGTAACTTAGAACAAAAATATCGTACAAAAAATCTTATTTATAAATTAGTAATGAATAATTTCATCCGGAATTTTCATCATCTCTTAGATACTCAAGTGGGGGAAGATATAAGAAGTATTTGTGAAATTGGCTGTGCAGAAGGAGAACTATTAATAATATTACATAAAAAGTTCCCGTCGGCAAAGCTTCATGCATGTGATCTGTCCCCACAAGAGATTTTGAAAGCGCAAAAGAATTGCAAGGGAATTGACATCAATTTTTCTATTCAGGATGCCCAAAATTTATCTGCCTATAATTCTGCGGAGTTTGATCTGGTGATTTGTTGTGAGGTTTTAGAACACCTCTCTAAACCATTGTTTGGTTTATTTGAATTAGAAAGAATAACATCAAAACATTTATTAATTTCAGTCCCAAATGAACCAATTTGGAGAATTCTAAATCTATTGAGAGGTAAATATATCAAGAACCTTGGAAATACTCCAGGGCATATAAATCATTGGAAAAAAAGAGGTTTTATTGAGTTTTTAAATCAAGCAAAAAAAATGAAAATAATTTCTAACGTATTTCCTTTTCCCTGGCAAATGAATTTGCTAAGAAAAGATGTTATTAAGGATATAAATATCGAAAAGCAGTGCACTCCTTAAAAACAGAAGACCACTAATTTGTAGCCCAAATATTTAAGGATGGCTGACGGAGGATGCGAAGTACTCCGAAGGGGTAAACCCGCGACCAAAGGAAGTCCTGAAAGGGCAACATCCTATTCCACAGACAGGGTCGGAACTGTCCATGGCGTATCACAGCGTCCATTGTTTCCACAGGAATTGCACACGAAACTCAAATAAATCAATTTGTAAAGGCGGCTCATACATTTAAATATTATTTTTCCACGCATTACGTAAGTGTCTACTTATGAGTGGTACTAAATTTGGGGGTTTGACATGTGGTAAAGCTCCCCTAAAATAGTACCAGCGATAAGTAAACACAAAAGGAGCCAACTATGAAGAGGAGCAGATACAACAAAAGCCAAATCATCAAAATCCTCAAAGAAGGTGAATCTGTGATGCCAGTCACTCGTATTTGTTCAATTCATTGGATGAAGACAGGAAGATCACATTTGAGTGGTTGGAAGAATATAATTCCATTTGCCCCAAGCTACTCTAGGTAATAAAACCTCTTATGAATTCTCTTTTAATCTTAATAATGTCTATTTATGAGTGGTACTAAATTTGGGGGCTTGACAGGACGCTGTGATACTGTGTGGACAATTCTCCCCTGTCTGTGGAACAGGATGTTGGTGGTTCCCTGTGAGGCATCAGGACAGGCAACCCCTGTCAGCCACCCCTTTATATTGGGCTACTAACTGGTAGCCCCTTCTATAATGTATTCCAAAGAAAATTATTGGATTCATAAAAATATTTTAGATAGATTTGGAATTGCATAAATGGATAATCGCAAAAACTGATAAAATTTTAGGTTATGGATAACAAAGTAAAAACCATATTTATTATTTCACTAATGTTTGTCTTTATGGTTTTTTATTTCGGAGGGAGAGAGATAAATAACTACGATAATTTACCAGAAACACCTTTAGCCTTAACTTCTTCCGAACCCCCTGTTGATACTCCTTTTGACACACCCACCGAAACACCTAATGATACTTTAGATGAAATATCACCCTCACCCCTGTATATCGAATCCCTCAGAGACCGGGATTATCCGGCAAGCGAGATTGTTTTTGAGGAAACTCTTGAACCAGGATCAAATTACCAACGCTTCATCGCTTCCTACATATCGGATGGGTATAAAATTTACGGACTGCTGACTATCCCTGATGATCAAAGAACAGAAAAAGGATTCCCTACAATAATCCTCTTGCATGGATACATACGGCCGGAGACATACGTGACGACAGCGAATTATGTAGCGACACAAGATGGATTAGCAAGAAGTGGTTTTGTTACTTATAAGCCAGATTTTAGAGGACATGGAACATCAGATGGAATTGCCACCGGTGCCCATTTTTCTGAAACATATATAGTAGACACATTAAATGCTATCTCTGCTTTAGAAAACTATGAAGAAGTAGATCCCAATAGAATTGGATTATGGGGTCATTCAAATGGCGGTCTAACGGGCCTTCGCTTAATTGTGATCACAGAAAAAATCAAAGCGAGTGTTTTTTGGGCTGGTGTTGTGGGAAGTTACACCGATATGCTCGAAACCTACATTTCCAAGATTGATTTCTTGCAAAGACTAGCTCCGGTAGTAATTGAAGAGTTTGGCTACCCAAGCGAGAAACCTGATTATTGGAACCGGATTGATCCATACACTTATATAGATTTTATCTTTGGGCCAATACAGCTTCATCACGGAATTTCTGACAGCTCAGTGCCAATTGAACTCTCAATCAGTTTAACGGACGTTCTCCAGAAAAAAGGAAAAGAAGTCGAGTTCTATCAGTATGCGGGGGCAGGCCATAATATGTATGGAACCGCTTTTTCAGAAGCAATGAATAGAACAATAGAATTTTATAAAACACATTTAAAGTAAATATCACATAAACAAATATACATTGGGTTTGAGTCGCCTTTCCCGGTTTTATATGCGATCCATGTGGAAACAACGGACATTTTACGATTACAGGTAACGACCAACTGGCAGTTTTACCTGCGTCCAAGAACCTGGATTATCAAGGGTAATTACTCGAATTTATTTCCTGGTCAACTGTTCTCTTAAGGTTTCCAGAAATGGTATGTCTCTCAATTGGTCCGCTTGGACGTTGTCCCAATAGACTCCGCTAGGTTGAGGGTACGCTGTATTAGTTTCAATTACATCATCTGGCGTAATGATCCAATTCAACGGCGTGTCGTGCGCTGCCATTGTGACCCGTTCATCACCAACGATTTGCAGGGAATGCACAGTGGTCACTATGGGGGTATTGGAATCAACCAAATTCATCTCCCGGAAAATACCCAGTTCCAGGTCGGCAAAACCCCCACCTTTACCCGTTCTGCCCCCTCTGCGGGTGACAGCCACGCAGCCGACGACTGCAATATCAAATGGCTTCATCTCCTGAAATTGAACTCTGCGTCCATGTTTCAACGCGCCCTCAATGGGAGCCGCGCTTTCAAATGCGATACCTCGCTTTTTCAAATCCTCAGGGTCCAGTTCGAGAAATGGGTAGTCTTTGGCCAGTTCAGGGACCGGTGCATAAAGCAGTTTTCCGTCTTGCAGTGCTCGCAGGCGTACTGGGATCTGGGGTGCATCAGGGTTACATTTGACCACCCTGGCATTTTTCCAAATGGGTAGTTCAGCCAGCCGTGCAGCAGCCCGATCAGCACCCTCAAAGTTGGGAATATGACTGAAAACAGTGCCTATCGATGCGCCCTGGTTCTCTAAATCGGTCCAGACTTCTACTCGCAATTCATCTTTCTTCGAGTTGCGTCCTTCCCAGCGTCCTTGATTGTTGTCTGCGTTCTTTGGCATTTCAATATCTTCCTTTTTTGTGTTGACAGGTGTAAAAAACTGGCTGATGGAATATGTGCACAGTACAACGTGTTCTTGTGGATGGGCGCCGGATAGGTGTGATGTTGGTCACATCATGATTTACCCGATCACGAGTTGCTTGCTCATAAAATCTCTGTCTGAGATTATACCCTTACGAGAATGTGCTTATCCACCACACAACTTATCTCAAACCCGTCTATGGAACAGAAGGTTTTTCAACCTTGCAAAATATAATTTAATCAATGGGGAATTGGATTATTGAAAAACAACAACTGCCATATACAGGTTAAAAGTATTAGAATCCATGAAATCTACCACCTGTGGGGGTATATCAAGTCTTGCTTAAGCTATAGTGATAGAAAAGACCTTAGAACTCTCCGCTGGAGAATTCTAAGCCCATAAGCCCTTGGTCGTGGATTCAAAGACAAAGACCTTCAAAATTTCCACCGGAGACTTTGAAGTCCTCGCCATCTCTCTTTATAAGGAATAGGAAGATGGCCTTGAACGCTCCACAGGATAGTGATAAGCCCTCACCATCTTTTCTAATACCCCCACATCCAGGGAAAATTAACGAAAATACGCAGAATTTGCCACATATGAGGGTACGGAAAAGGGGCAAAATAGAACAAATTCACGGGCAGGGGATAACTAGTCCTCTTACCCTATGCTATAATGGAAAATGATATTTTCTTGAGATGATTATCTGACTTTGATGAATTTCATTTTGGGGGCTACCTCTCAAGAAGAAAAAATCCATAAATTATTTTAGATTGAATTTCGCAACATGTTATGGGTACATCATTGTGCTTAATTTATATTAAGAAGTGATCGGAGTATATGAAAAAGACCAAAATCGGCTTACTTTCAAAAAAAAGGGGAAATTATAAATTACAGGAACGAATATCCAACAATGCATCGATTATAGATCTCACAAACGGAGAAGTTGCACATCATAAAGATGCTTTAATTGATGCTGGCTATGAAGTCAAAATTATCAAATGGGGATTAGACTCCATTGATAAGATTAAAAATGCAGAAGTTGATATAGTTTTTAATGTCTCCAGCCTTGTTGAAGCTTCAATTTTAGAAGAGTATCAGATTCCGTTTGTTGGATCAGGAACTGATGGGATTGTTTTGGCAAGGAATAAAGCACTCGCTAAAAAACTATGGATACAAAATAGAATTCCAACAAGCGAATTTATCGTTTTCAACAATATGGCAGATTGCCACAAATTTATAGCTAATCCTTCAATTTCTTATCCCGTTTTTGTTAAACCAGTTTCTGGAAGGGGGAGTGCAGGAATATCTTCAAATTCAAAAATCATGAATGGCAAGCAGCTTGTTGATCAGGTAGAGATGCTTCTCAATTCCATTAAGCAACCGGTCATCGTGGAAAAGTATCTCGAAGGAAGGGAAGTTACGATAGGGTTAATTGGGAATGGTGAGAATTTACGAACATTACCTCCTTTGGAAATTAAGTTTAATGGAAAGAAGAAATTTTTAACCTTTAACACAAAGGAAAATGATAGTGACGAATTTATTTGTCCTGCAAAGCTTAGTCATCTAGAAAAAAAATCAATTGATGAATATGCGAAAAATGCGTTTTCCTCCCTGGGATTAAGAGATTACGGGAGAATTGACACAAAACTTACTTCGGATGGATTTATGCTTCTAGAAGTAAATAGTTTTGCTGGATTATCGTGTACCCCACCAGAAAAACCACACAGTTATATTGGTTTTATGGCTCGCGCTGAAGGAAATGGGGGCAAAGAATTAATAAAAGAAATAGTTGAGGTAAGTTTGGAAAGGATTAATAATAAATAAAGCAGATATTTTTCCTCGAATAGAAATAAATCTCGGGAAAATCAATCATAATATTGAAACACTAATTCGGTGGTTTAAGGAAAAAGATATCCAGATTACAGCTGTGACGAAGGGGGTTTGCGGTTCTCTGGAAATTGCAAGACTATTTTCCAATCACGAAATTCATTCCATCGGAGATTCACATATTCAAAATATTATTAAGATGAAAAAAGCAGGAATAGATACAAAATTCCTGTTATTACGATCCCCGATGAAACATGAAATAGAAGATGCAATTTTGAATACAGACTTTTGTTTGACCTCTGAAGTTTCAACAATCGCAGGCTTGAATGAATTAGCTGCACGATATAACAAAATATACGAAATTATTGTGATGATCGAGCTGGGTGATCGCCGAGAGGGCGTTTTACCATCCGATTTGGATGAATTTATTCATCAAATCTTCACATATAAAAATATTCATCTTGCGGGAATTGGGTCCAACCTGGTATGCCTTAACGGTATTAAACCTACTATTGAAAAAATGTTGTTTTTATCTGAATTAACAATTCATATCCAAGAGAAATTCTCGTGTAAACTAGATATTATTTCCGGTGGAAATTCTGCCAACTATCAATGGTTCAAAGAAGGAAATGACCCTAGGATGATCAATCATCTTCGTATTGGTGAGTCCATTCTTCTCGGTACTGATCCAATCTCACAATCAAAGATTAAAGGATTAGAGACGAATGCATTTGTGTTAAGTACTGAAGTTATTGAGAGCAAAATCAAACCTTCGATGCCCGAAGGAATACCAACATACACTGCATTTGGAGATATTCCTGAGATAAAAGATGAAGGAGAAATGAACCGTGCAATTCTTGCGATTGGATTGCAGGACCTTGATATTCGCGGTTGTATACCTAAAGATAAATCAATCAGAATTGTTGGAGCTACAAGCGATCATATGGTTGTCATGTCAAGTGATCGATTGCTAAAAGTTGGGGAAATTGTGCAATTTAATTTGACATATCGTGCCCTGCTACGGCTGATGATTTCACCATATATTGAGAAGATATATAATTAATTGCATATTATTTCCTAACATAGGAAAACTTTCTTGGCTGATTAAATGTAGAGCATAGGATTATTGAAACTTAACAACCACCATATCTGGGATAAAAAGTATAAAATCCGCAAAAAAGGATATATTTGGGGGTAGTAAGAGTTCATCTTAAGTCATGGTGATAGAAAAGACCTTAGAACTCTCCGCTGGAGAATTCTAAGCCCATAAGCCCTTGGTCGTGGGTTCCTTATAAATAACCAGGACTTCGTAAATCCCTCCCTCCCTCCCGATTAGGACGTTCACTGCTACATTCGGATGTGATGGGATATCGGAATACAAGACAGCGAAGGTTGCCTCTTTGATTCGGCAGAAGAATTGGTTGTAAAATGTGCCTGCCCAGGAGTTCTCCAGTCGTTTGCGCTGCTTTTCTGGTAATTCGCTTGCTGCACTGATTATGGCTGGTTGTTGGTGTTTTGTGTTTTTCTTGAACATAAAATGATTATATTAAAGTTTTGCCGTTTTGTGGTGTCTTCTTTCAGTGGAGTCTGTAATATGTTTCTATAAATAAAATGATGTCTAATTTAGACACAGCGCGTTGGAACCAATTGACGATTGAAGGCGTCTATACTTCAAGTTAGAATAGACATGTCAAAAGGAGAACATCATGAAAAGGTTGCTTATAGGTATCCTTATCATTGCATTATTATTTTTTGGGCTTTCAGCTTGCTCATCTGAGAATGAAACGCCAACGCCTCTACCCACGCCCGAAGAAAGTGAAGGTGTGTCTTTGGATGAGGAAGAAAGCACGCCGCTGACTTTTACCCTCAGCGAAGGAATGGAAAATGCGGATATCTTCGTCCCCTCGACTTATGTGCAAGGCGACTCGCTAGCGGACGAAGAACTTGCTTCTCTTCTCAATCGTCTGCCCACCATCGTCGCTGGTCTCTCCGATACGACCGATTTTAATTTTCCGGACGAAGTCATCCCGCCGCCGCGACCGGGGGAGATGCTCGAAGAATCTTTCCCGCCAGAAGGGGACGCGACTGCCATAGATGTGGAATACGGCGCGCTCGAAGTTTTGCGCTACTCACCTGAGGGTGAAATCCCGATTGCTCCTTTTGTGAATATCACCTTTGATCAGCCGATGGTTCCGTTAACGACCATAGAAGATTTGACTGAGATGGATGTGCCGGTGCAAATCTCCCCCACTCTGCCGGGGACGTGGCGTTGGCTGGGGACAAAAACGCTCAATTTTCAATATGACTCTGAGCTAATTGACCGTTTGCCGATGGCAACGGAATATGAAGTTTTGATCCCAGCAGGGATAGAATCCGCCGTAGGGGGTGTTTTGGCGGAGAGTGTGAGTTTCGGTTTTAATACGCCTGCTCCGAAAATGCAACGATATCATCCTTGGGGCGAACCACAACCATTGGAGCCGCTCTTCTTTATCTCCTTTGACCAACGAATTGACCCTGCAAAGGTGTTGGAAAATATCACTGTCAATGCGGATAGCCACAAAGTTGATATTAAATTAGCGACAGAAGACGAAATTGCAGAAGATGAAACTATCAGCAATTTAGTGGAGAATGCTCTAGAAAGCCGATATTTGGTTTTTCGGACATATGAGCCGCTCCCCGCAGATGCGGAGATTTATGTCACCGTTGAAGTGGGTGCGCCCTCGGCGGAGGGTCCGCTTTTGACAACAGAAGCGCAAAGTTATTCTTTTTTCACGTATGCGCCGCTGAAATTGATCGATCATCGTTGCGGATGGGGCGATCAGTGCCGCCCGCTGATGCCTTTGACGATCGAGTTCAATAATCCCATTGATGCGGAGAGCTTTAACGAGGGGATGCTGGAGATTTCTCCAGAGCTTCTCGGTGCATCGGTGGATGTGTATGGGAATATTGTTCAGATCACGGGGATGACAGAGGGGCGTACCACCTATAAGGTGAAGGTCAGTGGAGAGATAAAAGATATTTTCAGGCAGATGTTGGGGAGGGATGAGCAACTTCGGTTCAAGATCGGATCGGCGGAGCCTTTCCTAGTCGGACCTGATGAACGCTTTATCACCCTAGACCCTGCCGCGAGCGATCCATCCATCTCCCTGTATTTGATGAATTATAAAAAGTTGGACGTGCAGATTTATGCCGTTCAGCCATCCGATTGGCAAACTTTCCTTACTTATCTCGATGAATATCAGCGGACGGATAGACCGCAAGACCCGCCCGGAAAATTACTGCTCGATGAGACTCGCAGTGTGGATACGACCACTGATACTTTGAGCGAAGTCAATCTTGATCTGAGCGAGTTCATCGATGGCGACTTTGGTCATTTTATCGTCATTGTGAAGCCACATAAGGTACTTTTTGAAGAAGAAAATTATTGGGAGACGGTGCAAGTCTGGGCACAGGTCACGCAAATTGGCTTGGATGCCTTTTCTGACCATAGTGAGCTTGTCGTTTGGGCGAGCGCATTATCAGATGGCGCGCCGCTTTCTGGGGTCAAGATTGATGATAGTTTTGCTCAAACTACCGCAGTAACTGGTGAAGATGGTATAGCGAAATTTGAACTGCCTATTGGTGGCACAGAGTACTTGCTTGCTCAAGTTGGCGGTGATGTGGCGATGCTACCGTACAGTACCTATTATTCAAGGGATAAAAACGGATGGACACCTCGCTCTGTATCTGACAATATGCGCTGGTTTGTCTATGACGACCGTGCCATGTACCGCCCCGGCGAAGAAGTCCATCTCAAAGGCTGGATTCGCCAAATTGGGGGCGGGCAATTGGGCGATATCGGTCTCTTTGGCGATGCGCTGACAGGTGTGAATTATTCACTGATTGGCGCACAGGGAAATGAATTAGCAACGGGGCGTGTAGATGTCAATTTGCTCAGCGGTTTCGATATTACTTTTTCTATCCCTGAAAATGTTAATTTAGGGTACGCCCAATTACATCTTCAAGCGCAGGGTGCTTTTGGGCAAATGGAAAACAGCAATTACACGCACTCCTTCCAAATTCAAGAATTCCGCCGACCGGAGTTTGAAGTTTCGGCTTGCAACGAGACCGAGTCCCCTTATTTTGAGGGCGAGCATGCTATTTTTGCTGTTGAAGCGAAGTATTACGCCGGCGGTGCGCTGCCGAATGCTGAAACAAATTGGTGGGTGAACTCGAACGAGACCAATTATTCCCCGCCAAATTGGGATAAATTCACCTTTGGTTTCTGGACTCCGTGGTTTTATTTCGGTGATGAGGTTTACGAAGAACCCCAAAGCGAGAGTTTTTCCGGCATGACCGATTCGACTGGCACGCATTTCCTCCGCATAGATTTTGCTGGCGAAGCCACTCGCCCAACCAGCATCACCGCCGAAGCGACCGTGATGGATCTCAACCGTCAGGCGTGGACGAGCGGCACGAGTCTCCTTGTGCATCCCGCCGATGTGTATGTCGGTTTGCGTTCTGAGCGTTATTTCGTTGAGCGTGGTAAGCCCTTGGCTATCGAACTGATCGTTACTGACATTGACGGCAACGCCATCGCCGACCGCTCTGTCACGGTTGTGGCATCTCGCATCCAGTGGAAATCGCAGGGGGGGTGGCACGAAGAATTGATTGACCCGCAAACCTGCGAAATCACTTCCACGCTGGATCCTCTCACCTGCACCTTCGATACCTCCATTGGCGGCCGTTATCGCATCACCGCCCTTGTCACCGACGAGCGGGGCAGGCAAAACGAGAGCCGCATCACGCGCTGGGTCAGCGGTGGGCAGCGTCCGCCCTCCCGTGAAGTGGAAAAAGAAGAAATCACGCTCATCCCCGATAAAGATGAGTACCAACCCGGCGATGTGGCAGAAATTCTCGTCCAAACGCCTTTCACCCCCGCCGAAATTTTACTCACGGTTTCTCGCAGTGGGATTTTATACACCGAACGACATTTAATTGAAGAGGGGACGCTGACTCTCTCCGTGCCAATAAGCGATGAGCAGATTCCCAACATCCACCTGCAAGTGGACGCGGTTGGCGCTGCGCCGCGCGTGGACGATGCAGGTGCTTCCGTTGTGGACGCGCCTGCCCGCCCCGCCTATGCAAGTGGTCAACTTAATCTCAGCATCCCGCCATTAACCCGCACCCTAGCTGTGGATGCCTCCCTCGCAGACGAAGAGATTGAGCCCGGCGGCAAAACCACCCTAGACCTTGAACTAAAGGATTCAGCAGGAAACCCAGTCGCAAATGCAGAGTTAGCGGTTGTGGTGGTCGATGAATCCATTTTAGCCCTCACCAATTACCAACTTGCTGACCCAATTTCTACTTTCTACTCCCAACGCTCTTCCGATTTGAGTAGCATTTACGGACGAGCGAGCATTGTGCTCACGAATCCGCTCGTATTAGCCGAAACTGCGCGCGGT
>CBDAFG010000020.1:0-8081 GCA_965195205.1 uncultured Pelolinea sp.
GCAGCGCTTTGGTTGCTTCAAATTCAACGACCGATCACTCATGATTTCTATCGCTGGGCGGTACCTTATCTTATGTCGATTGTGATTGTCATTCCTGGAATTTTGTTCATGGTGTGTGGGTGGCGATCGAGAAATGTGCCAACTTTGTAGAATGATGTTTGAAAATTCAATGCAGACGACTTTGCTTCGCTATGGGGAAAGGGCGAAGATTGGTGAATATTAGCAAAACACTTTATAAATACTGAGACATATTTGAAATGAAAATATCCTTACGTTCCTTCGAGGAAAACGACCTACTTTCTTTGCAGATGTGGGCTGAGGAGATCGAGGCCAAGAGGTATATGTCACGAGTTCTTCCTCATAAATCCGATCAATATATAAATTCTCAAAAATCGTTATTGGCTTGGTATGTAATCCAGGTAGACCATAATGATGTTGGAACTGTTTGGTTAGAGAAATCAGTTATTGATGACGATATTGCTACGATTGGTATTCTAATTGGTAAGAATAATTTACTAGGACAAGGTATTGGAGAAAAGGCAATTAAAATTGCAATTGGGAAATCACGCGATAAAATGAAATATAGGTCGGTCGTTGCTAATGTGAGAATGTCGAACATAAGAGCAATAAATTGTTATAAGAAGTGTGGATTTGCGGAGATTTTTCGAGGTGACAAGCTTGTTGATGGGGTTACCCTTATACCTTTTATAAAGTTAGAGTTCAAACTGAAATAAAAGATAATTTATAAGAACAAGTTGTCTGAAAATTTGCAGAAAAGAGCCATGAACACAACACAATATTCTAACGAGAATAGATGTTTGGTGATCTAGAATTCCAAATGAGATTGATCGTAGTCTTCAAAGGCGTCCCTGGGGAGACTCGAACTCCCGCCTTCGGCTTCGGAGGCCGACACTCTATCCACTGAGCTACAGGGACGTATAGACGATAGATTTTACCATGTGATGGTTTGTGAACATTTCTTGTGAAAAGCTCAATTTATTCGAAAAACAAACGACTTCTCATCGGATTAGGCATAGAAATGAGCTTTTTTAGATCAATATGTGAAAACTGTGGGCATGAGAGGTATGCTTTAAGATGCTTCTTAAAAAAACTAGAGGTTTTTTTTTGGCCATAAAAAGCAATCATTAAAAGCCAGTGAATTTTTACGACATCGATGATCTGCTCAGCAGCAAGAGATGTTTTGCTTGTCTCTGAAAATATCCATGGATTTCCAAGTGCTGCCCGTCCAATCATTACTCCATCACAGCCAGTTTGTTCGATCATAATCTGAACATCTTTTTTGGAGGTAATATCCCCATTGCCAATTACGGGAATCCGCACAGCCTCTTTAATTTCTCTAATCGCGTTCCAATTTGCTGATTCCTGCCAATTTTGATCCCTAGCGCGCGCATGAACAGCGATCATTGCTGCTCCTGAATCTTCGATAATGCGGGATAGATCTTTGTAGTTGAGAGTGTCTTGATCCCATCCTAACCTTATTTTCGCAGTAATAGGCGTTTCAAGGTTATTAACGAGTTTTGTGATAATGCTTTTAATAGCTTCCGGATTCTTTAATAATCCCGCTCCTGCTCCTCTTCCTGCAACTCTTTTTACAGAACATCCGAGGTTGATGTCAAAAAAATCTGGCTTTTTTTTCGACAGGATCTGGGCAGCTTTTAGTATTTTGTCAGGATCTTTACCGTATAATTGAAACCCAATTGGTCTTTCGGATTTAGAAAAACAGGTTCTTTTTTCAATATAATCCAAATTCATTGGGACATCAAGCACATTGATGAATTCAGTATATGTTAGAGCCGATCCCATTCTTCGACATATCCATCTAAATGGTTGATCACTAATGCCATCCAAGGGGGCTAGGATCAGGTTCCCGTAAGCAGGGATTTTACCGAAAGAAAAAGTAGGCTTCATGTTTAGAACTGACGTTACGTAAACCTATCTTGAAGTATTAACGATATTTGCAATCGCTTTCAAATGCTTTGGTGTAGTTCCACAGCATCCTCCAATAATCCTGGCACCCGCATCAATCCACGCAGGTATGTTTTTTGCCATTTGTTCTGGTGTGATGTCGTATTTTGGTTTACTAGATTTATCCAGGTGGGGAAGGCCGGCATTAGGCTTGAACCAAACAGGTAAATCCGTGGATTTGGAAAGTTCGTTGAGCGCTTTAAAATTATCATCTAAGCTTTTTCCACAATTGATTCCAATTGCGGAAATTCCTAAGCTCTCCATTTCTTTTGCAAAGGAAGACGGACCCACTCCCATCATCGTTTTCACTCCTCTATCAAAACTGAATGAACAGGCTAACGCTTGATCACAGGAAGATCTCACGCCATTTATGGCTGCTTTTGCCTCATTAAGATCAAATTGTGTTTCAATGACTATTATGTCAACGCCGGATGCACATAATACTGCAGCTTGTCTTGCATAATAACACTCAGCTTCACTGATATCAAGTGGTCCAAATGGTTTTAACATTTTACCCAACGGTCCTATTGAGCCGGCAACGAGAACTTGTGTATTTTTTACTGCTTCTTTTGCTAAGGCAACAGCAGCCTGATTCACTTGTTCATACATGTCCTTTAACCCTGATTGTTCCAGCCGTACTTCGGAAGCGCCAAATGTAGAGGTAAGGATTATTTCTGCTCCTGCTTCTATGAAATCAAGATGTAACTTTTTGATCTTTTCTGGTTTTTTTATCACCCAATTTTCTGCAGTCACACCTTGTTCTAATCCGCGCTGGATTAGGTTTGTGCCAGTTGCCCCATCTGAAATAATTACATTTTTCTCACTTAATAACTCGGAAAACTCGTGTAAGTTCATTTATCTACTCCTAATACATAAAAATCTTTATAAAACCTAAAAGAAATCCACCAAGTATTAACCATAGTGTATCAACTCTGTATTTTACCGAAAGAAAAAGTGCAACAGAAGTGACAATGATTGCTGTAAAATCATTAATCGTTGATTTTAATAAGTTGATGATGGCATAAGCTATTAAAGCGACAGCACTCGCAGAAATACCATTTAAAAAAGTTTTTATTGTAGAAATATGATTGATTTTCGGAAGAAATTTCGCTGAAAATAATACAATAACAAAGGATGGCAGGAACATGCCAATTGTGGAAATAATAGATCCGGGGAACTCTGCAATAACATAGCCAATAAATGTTGCAGTTGTTGAGATAGGCCCGGGCGTAATCTGGCCAACAGTGATTGCGTCGACCACCTGTTGGTTTGTTATCCAGCTGAAATTCTTGACTAAATCATGTTGAATAAAAGCAAGCAATATATATGAACTACCAAATAACAGGGAACCTACTTTTAGAAAAAATAATGACAATTGTGCTAATTTAGACTCGATGATTGAATCAACATGTAATTGAATATTCTTATAAGATAATGCACCTACAATCAAAGGCAAAAAATTTGTCTGATTTACTGAATAAAACAATAAACTTAGTAACCCGCTTAGAAACATGATAAAGACTTGATTAATACCGAGTAAGGCGGCGATTAAGCTGCTCCCCCCGAGAAAAAGCGAGAAATTTGTCTTATATGCAGTTTTACACAAGCGAATTAGGGCGGATATTAATAATGCTACAACGATAGCGTTAATAATTGAAAAAACGCCGTTTACTTTAGGAAGAGACCCGAACTCCATGTATAGAATTGCTAATACCACTGAAATAATTGTCGCTGGAAGTAAGAAACATATTCCAGCAATTACTAAACCGGGGAAACCAGCCCGAATGTAACCAAGATGTGCAGCCATTATTTCAAGAAAATATTCGCTTGTAACCCATTTTCTCTTACGAACGGTTTCATCTTCCATCATCGCAATCGTAGAAGTGGGACCACCGAATCCGATGGTCCCAAGTTTTAGGAAGAGAGTTGCTATTTCAATGAATTTAGAATGTTTGCTCACAAAATACTATTGCAATCTGGTGGTTTGCAGTTCCTTATATATTTTTTCTTGGGTTATTGGAAGGTCACGGAACCAAATGCCAGAAGCATTATGGATAGCATTTACAAGCGCGGGAGCTACACCGTCTACCGAGATTTCCGCTATTGATTTTGCTCCATAAGGGCCTGTGGGTTCATCTGTCTGGACAAAAATTACGTCCATGGGAGGAACATCATCTGCTTTATAGAGTCTATAAGTACTAAATTGGTCATTTGTGATATGTCCACTTTCATCAAAATAGGTGTCTTCAAACATCGTGAAACCTAATGCCTGTGCCATACCGCCTTCTGCCTGCCCTGCGGCAGTTAATGGGTTGATAACTCTTCCACAATCTACAATCATCAACAACCGATCGATTTGCATCTCCCCGGTTTTTATATTAAATGTTACTTCCGCAAACTGAGCTCCTGTTGGGGGTGGGCTGACATAACTCATATTAGACTCAGTTGCCATGATCTGGTGCTGATCTAATTGATGCAGGCTGCTAAGAGCGACGTCCTCTAGGGAAACCTGTTTTCCGTCGGGCGCTTTTACTAGTTTATTTTCTAAAAGAAGCTCCTTGTAGTTTTTTACTTTCAGCATCTTAGCTGCATGGACAAGAATCATTTCTTTGACTTTATCTGCGGTTTTTACGACTGCTCCGCCACTAATGTAGGTGGTAGAGCTTGCGTAAGCGCCTTTATCAAATGGAGTGAAATCTGTGTCAGATGAATAGACGATGATATCTTCCACTCCGACACCAAGTTTTTCGGCAGCCATTTGAGCCAGTATCGTATCAGAACCAGTTCCAAGGTCGGTGGCACCAATTAATAAGTTGAAAGAACCATCATCGTTAAGTTTGATAGTGGCTGCTCCCATATCCAAACCTGCAATGCCTGATCCATGAATCATGATCGACATTCCAATGCCGTGGCGTATATCACCGGTCTCATCAGAAAAAGTTTTCCGTTTCTCATAATAATCTGTAGCCTTTAATCCTATGGTCACGCATTCGTCGATCGCAGTTGTTTCCATTGATTGGTCATAACCTTCACGGCCTTCTCCTAACTTGCGGGCTAAGTGCATTAATTCGCCTAATTTCAACCAATTTTTCTTCTTTAATTTAACGACATCTAGTTCAAGTTGTTCGGCAATTTCTTCTATAAGTACTTCAACAGCAAATTGCTCTTGCATTGCTCCGTAACCCCTGTATGCGCCTGCCGGGGGTGTGTTTGTATACACTACATCACAAATAAAACGTGAGTTTGGCGCATTGTAAAGAGTTAAACCTTTAAAACCACCCACCATATTTACTGTTAGGGCGTGTGTGCCATAAGCGCCAGTGTCACCGATTAACCTTAATTCTGCCGCGGTGATTTGTTCGTCTTTAATTCCCAATTTATATCTTATTATTTGTCGGTGCCGTGAGCGCCCACTCGTAAATTCTTGACTGCGTGTATATTCCATTTTTACCGGACGTCCTGTGGCTATAGTAAGATGGCTGCAAAGGTCCTCAAGTAATATTTCTTGTTTTCCACCAAAGCCACCGCCAATTCTTGGTTTTATCACGCGGATCTGTTTAATTGGTAAACCTATTAGTGGGGAAATAATCCGCCGAACATGGAATGGTACTTGAGTGCTTGTACGAACTACCAGACGGTTATCTTCATCAAAATATGTGATGCAAATGTGTGGTTCCATTTGGGCGTGCTGCTGCTTTGGTGTACGATATTCACCCTCATAAACATTATCTGCTTCTTCAAATGCTTTGTCAGGTTCACCAACTTCCGCTTCAAGGTGATGCACAATATTTCGTGAAGCATCATAGATGCCTTCCGTATCTTCTTCATCGTGAATAACGGGAGCGTGTCCGCTCATGGCCAATTCACAGTCCAGCACATGAGGGAGAATTTCATAATCCACATTAATTAATTGAAGAGCTTTTTCTGCGATTTCCTGAGTATCAGCGGCAACAATAGCAACACGATCGCCGACATGGCGAACTTTAATGTCAAGTGATGCCTGGTCATGCGGTAAAGGCTGAGGGAAACTCTGGCCGCCAGTTGCGTATTTTATACGAGGAAGATCTTTATGTGTAATTACTGCATGTACGCCGTGCAGCATTTTTGCTTCACCAACATCAATATCTTTTATTATTGCATGCGCGTACGGACTGGTTAATAAAGCACCGTAAAGCATTCCACTAGGTTGGACATCATCGGTGAAAACTGGTTTTCCAGTTGCCAGTTTTACACCATCGACCTTTTTAACAGATTTTCCCACCTCTGATAGCTGTTTCATTCCACTTGGTGTTAATACAAGTGGTAAAAGTGGAGACTTGTTCCCCTCTTTACGGTAATATGCTTCTGGAAGTTCAACCTCACCAATATTATTTCCAAACTTTATTTCTGGTGGGATGTAAGGAGGAATATCTTCACCACGCATAACTGCAGAAGCTCGAGTGACGGCATCAACTATTCGAACGTAACCAGTGCATCTGCATAAAACCCCGGAAAGGGCTTTTCGGATATCGGATTCTGATGGGTTACTGTTTTTTTGGATAAGGCTTTTTGCTGAAAGGATTTGTGCGGGGGTGCAAAAACCGCATTGAATAGCGCCTGTTTCAATAAAAGCATCTTGAAGCGGATGAAGGTTATCGGCATTTCCCATTGATTCAAGTGTTTCAACCGATTTGCCATTGATCGCAGACATTTTTATCAAGCAAGATTGGACGGGCTTATTATTCAATAGAATTGTGCACATTCCACAATCCCCTTGGCCGCCACACCCTGATTTTACGCTCATTAAACCATCTTTTCGAAGGAAATTCATAAGTGTTTCATCAGGATTCACTTCGACTTTTCGTTCTATCCCATTTAAAGTAAAAATTGTTTCAACTTTGTTTTTGTTATGGCTCATTCTTCTCTCCTTAAGTTATTTACATGAGGAATTATGATAGTCAATGGTTGCTTCAATGATTTTACTATACAAAGAAATTTTCTCCGTATAATGATAAAAAAATCCGGTGTTAGCCGGATTTTAGGCGGGAGCGACGGGGTTCGAACCCGCGGTCTCGGCCTTGACAGGGCCGCATGTTAGCCACTACACCACGCCCCCGTGGGTAGCTTAGTTTAACATGGAGTGATTATGCCGTCAAGATAATTGTTAGCGTATTGTTACAGCAAAGTGGTAATGTCCTATTCCAGCAAAGTTAAAATGTCCTATTGGAGGACATGAAATGCAAAGGACAATTACAATGACAGAAAAAGAATTAGAACGGAGTAAAGTTATCCACATGACGAACGAAAAACGGCTAACACAGTGCGAAGGGGCCAAACGACTGAACATCAGCGAACGTCATTTTCGCAGGCTGCTGAGACGATATCGAGAAAAGGGTGATACAGGGCTAGTGTCTGGCCACCGGGGCAAACCAAGCAGCAATCGCATGGGGGAAGAAAAACGACAAAGCATCTTAGACTTGATGCTGACAACCTATCAAGGTTTTGGTCCGACACTGGCGAGTGAAAAGCTGGCAGAGCGGGATGGTATTCAAGTGAGCAAAGAGACCTTGCGTCAAATCCTGCTGGAGGAAGGGCTCCATCGTGCTAAAACAAAGAAAAAAGGAAAAGCCCATCCGCTGCGGGAACGGCGTGCTTGTCGTGGGGAATTAGTTCAGATTGATGGTTCTTACCATGCCTGGTTAGAAGATCGTGCTGAAAAAGCATGTCTGCTTCTTTTCGTGGATGATGCCACCAGTCAAGTCTTAGCTGCCCAATTTGTCCCTCACGAGACCTTTTTTTCTTATGCTGAGCTGTGCAAGTCCTATTTTGCTGATTTTGGCCGTCCACAAGCTTTTTACAGCGACAAATTCAGCGTTTTTCGTGTCAATGCACCCAACGTGACCTCAACAGATGCGCTCACTCAATTTGGACGTGCCATGTATGAACTCGGTATTGAACTCATCTGC
The DNA here is from genome assembly GCA_965195205.1 of uncultured Pelolinea sp. Classification (GTDB taxonomy): domain Bacteria; phylum Chloroflexota; class Anaerolineae; order Anaerolineales; family Anaerolineaceae; genus Pelolinea. Next base: position 7,932 of record CBDAFG010000020.1, read on the forward strand.
GCCAATACACCCCAGGCCAAAGGACGTGTAGAGCGCGCTTATCAAACCATGCAAGACCGCCTGGTCAAGGAGATGCGTCTGCGAGACATCTCCAATATCGCAGACGGCAATGTTTACCTGCCTGAATTTATGCAAGACTTCAATTGCCGT
>CBDAFG010000021.1:0-9118 GCA_965195205.1 uncultured Pelolinea sp.
GCAGCTTGCAGACCGGGAGGTGATCAATCAGCAGTGGGTGGAATATATGGAACTACGCGAGAGAATTGCTGCAAACGCGGATTTGCCAGATTATCGTTCCTACCGCTGGCAAGTCTTGATGCGCTTTGACTATACACCTGAAGATTGCGGTATATTCCATGACGCGATTGAGCAAGCAGTGGTGCCAGCTGTTCAGCGAATGGCAGAGCGTAGGATGAAGGCACTGGGAATTGATCGCTTACGGTATTATGATCTTTTCGTTGATCTATCGGGAAAGACGCCTCTGAAACCATTCAGCGGCGTGCGAGAGATGAAAGATAAGGCATCAGCGATCTTTCATCATGTGCTACCGCAGTTTGGATCGTATTTTGACCAGATGGACGCGGAGGGATTATTGGACCTTGATAATCGCAAGAATAAGGCGGTAGGTGGATACTGTATGGAATTTGCGCATACTAAGCGACCATTCATCTTTGCGAATGCGGTTGGGATTCATGATGATATTCAGACCCTACTGCACGAGGGAGGGCATTCCTTCCATGCATTTGAATCATTCAAACTTCCATATTTCCAGCAACGTAACGAGAGCGCTATTCCAATGGAATTCGCTGAAGTAGCATCTATGGCAATGGAATACTTAACGTCACCATATTTAGGTGGTGAATCTGGTGGTTTTTATTCAGAAGTGGACACTATCCGCGCGCGGGTAGATCATATTGAAACAGATCTGCGTTTCTGGCCTTATATGGCAATTGTGGATGCATTCCAGCACTGGGTGTATGAGAACCCTATGGATGGAAAAGACCCGGATAAATGTGATGAGGCATGGGCGGCACTTGAAAGACGTTTTCGCCCATACATAGATTGGGGCGGTTATGAAGATGTGATGATGACCGGATGGCAGCGTAAGGACCATATTCATCAGGCCCCATTTTATTACGTAGAATATGGATTGGCGCTTTTGGGTGCTGTGCAAATATGGAAGAACGCTCTGGAGAACCAAGAACAAGCAGTCAGCGCATACCGAAAAGCATTAGCTCTAGGCGGCACCGCGACTCTTCCGCAGCTGTTCGAGACAGCCGGCGCGCATTTTACGTTTGACGTGGGTACACTGCAGGAAGCAGTGAATTTGATGGAATCTACAATTTTGGCTTTAGAAAAGTCGTATTAAGTTATTAAAGAGAGAGTAAGGGTTGGGAATTTCCGCTTTTGCTATTTAAATCAGGAGTTAAATTTTTTTACGTGCAAACAATCCGGTCAACCCGCTGATTAATAAAATCAGGAAACTGCCGCCAACAAAGACCCATTTTAAGAATGTAAAAATTGGGGCAAGACTTGCGGAAATGGGAGATAGCGTTGGGTAGCGGCTCATGACTATGGATATGGTGATATTTTCAAGAAAATCGAACAATATTGCCAGTAAAGGTGTCAGATTTAGTATCCTCCACGGGCTAGTTTCTGGGGTATTTACCCCAAATATCCAACTGATTGCTGTGACCAGGAAAAAGGTATAAATAAACGGAAAAACGAGGTCAAAAGAAAAGTGTGCATGCACATACGCATCTCTACCAGCGGAACCGTACTGTTCCGCCATTTGGTAGAGATCGCGGGATGTATAGAACAAGGAGAGATCTGGCCATCCGGCGCTGCCGCTGTAGATATCAATGGCGGCGGATTGTTTTGGGAGGACTGCCGCGCTGAATATCAGAAAGACAACCAGCGCAGCGAGGGTGATGTTGTTTGTTGAAATATCAATAAACGAACAAGATAATTTTCGAGGAAACATGCTTGTGCATTTTATCAGGCTTCTAAGAAATTTATGATAATTTGCTTTCTTGTTCATATTATTCGTTATTCCCACTTATCACGGTTCTTTAAACCGATGACTAAATAAATCAATCCTAATCCAGACAATACAGAGAAGGCATTGTTGTTAGAAGAAAGCGAAATCGCAATGCCAGCTGGCAGGAAACAGGCACCTAGAATAGAGAAGGTTTTGTAATTAATTTGCTGAAGTCCTTTTGGATCCGGAGTTATGCAATCGAGCGGATAGACCTATGATACAAATCCCACGATAATTATTTTCGCGCCTGATCCTGATATTTTACGACAGCCCTCTCTCCCGTAAGCCCAAGTAATATGGGTTTGCTTTACTCAGGCATTGCGTCCGAGGGGCTCCCAGTTGTTTAATATTCATTTACGAGCGCGAAAAAAATGCTTGGAGAAAAAGCAAAAAAGATAAATAATAATAAGAATTAATCCAAGGGAAATAATCTTTCCTTATTACATATTTCCAGAACCCGTATAAATGACTCAACTGTAATTTCATAATCGATGTCAGGGATATCAACATACTTGATTGGATGAATAATCTCACTCATTTTTCTCCAACACCTTAGCATTTCATCACATAATTCATCACTTCCACATCCTGCTTTTGTAAGGTTTTTTACTTTTTTTGAAAAACCTATTTCCTGAAAGAAAATTCTATTAGTTATTTTATAAATTGCTGAGAGTTTCGAGACTACCGCTTCCAGACATATTCTTAGTTCTCCTATTGCCAGTCTCTTTTCTTCATGATAACGTTCTAAAGCCGAAAGAACAAAAACCCTTGTTTCATGAGGGATATATACAAAACTATTTACTTTATGAAAGAAATCCCATTTTCTATCTAACTCTCCTGATCGCTTTAGAAATCCTTGGGATTTCTGGATTCTCTTTAATCCCTCATAAGCAACTTTCTTCCATTTTGGATTTGGAAAATAGAAAAGTGCTTGTTCGTAATCGTTTTTTGATTTATCCAACTCACCTAAACATTCAAATGCTTCTGCGCGTTCGTAAAAAATCATTCCATCATTTGGATATTTTTCAATTAAATCAGAAAAAGCTGATGCAGAAATGTCTTTATTCCTAACCATTATCTGGTTTGATTTCAACGAGGAATACCATATCTCACGATATCCATTTTTTACAATGTCTTCCCTTTCACCAATATTAACTTCGATAAAAATAATTTTTATATTATCTAATTTGCATGCTTCTGAAATAGTATCGACATAGGGCTTTATATTTGGATCTGATGGATTTAAAAAGAAAAATAATTTATTAATATCTCTTTGCCTTAATTGAGGTTCAACCTTTTCTTTCACCAGACTCGGCACCTCATTTTGCAACAATAGATGATCATAATAGGGTATTTTTGAGTCTGAGCAAATTAATCCATATTCTCCCGAAAGAATGAACACAGGAAATCCCAACAAATTGGCAGCCTCATTTATTTTGCGTATTCTTTTACTCTTGTATCTATGGATGGCTGGTAATAAATCAATCAATTCATCCTTTTCTTTCGAACAATAAGTGCAAAATACTTCCATCTTTATTCCTTAATGAAAATGCTTTTTGTTACCTTATACATGAATTCCACGTCAAAATTAAATTCCCTTCGTTTACGTTCAATTGGCGAATAATTTTGGTATTATTTTCTATATTGTAGCATTTCCGTCACCACCTTGGCATGAATTTTTTGATTACTTGACGTAGAATACGGGTAATAGTATTTTCATTAAACATAATCAATTGGATCAAGGGTTTTGCTTATGGAATTTTCAACCGAAGATGTGGTTAAATAACAAATCAACAGTTAAAAAAAAGAAAATATATTTCTGACTGGTTAATACATCTTGACGGGTTTTTGAAAATCAAGTAATATATGTATAATGAACTATATTAAAATGGGCGATTTATCAGAAAAGATACATATGCAAAAAATATTTCAAAAAATTGCTGCACACAACCCATTGTTTTACTATACTCGTTCATTAAAATCCCCACACTTCATTTACCGCTGGCTTGCGGTTTGGAAAATATAACAAAAGACCATTAATTAAATTGCTTCTGATGGTCTTAATTTATTTAAATGGCGTTTCGCCATTAGATTTTTAGATTAACTTATTGGTTAGAAGGAGGATTAAAATGGGAAGTCAAGATGTACATAGTGAACGACAGCATCATATAGACATGGTGAAGGGGGATGTGGCGCCAACTGTGTTAATCCCGGGAGATCCAGGACGTGTGGAAGTGTTTGCCAGTCTGATGGATGACGCAAAGAAAGTGGCTGAAAAGCGGGAATATATAACCTATACCGGCACAAAGGATGGTGTACCAGTGAGTTGCACGAGTACAGGATTGGGAACGCCACCGACTGCGATCGGGGTAGAGGAACTGATCCGCATTGGAGCGAAAAACATCATCCGAATCGGGACATGCGGAGCGATTCAGGATTTTCTCGAGCCGGGGCATATGATCATTGCGACAGGGGCGGTGCGCGGAGAGCATACGAGTGAAGAATTCATTTCAATGGAATATCCAGCAGTAGCCGATTATCGTGTTGTGCGGGCGCTGGTGGACGCGTGTGAGAAACTTGGCTTACCTTATCATCTGGGTATCATTCGTACTCATGATGCTTTCTACCTTGAATCCCCATGGGCTTTAGGTGATTTCAGGGTACGGTTAAAACCCTGGGTGGATATGGGTGTGTTGGCGTTAGAGAATGAATCATCCACATTATTCACACTTTGTAGTATGCAGGGCATCCGTGCGGGTACTATCCTGGCGAGCGGTTATTCGATTTTAGAAGAGCATGACGAAAAAATTCATCATGAGGAAAATATCCGCAAAATGGTAACCGCGGGTATTGAAGCGGCGAAACTACTGCATGAACGCGGATTGGCGTGAAAAACGGACAAGGAGAAGTGAAAATGAAAAAACAACACCATATAGATTTGGTCCCGGGAGATGTGGGTGAAACCGTCTTCATTCCGGGTGATGTCCATCGGGCGAAGTTTATCGCGGATCATTTTGATGATGCAGAATTTGTAGCTCATAAACGCCAATATGTAACCTATACGGGAACATATAAAGGTGTCAGAATGAGCGTCACGTCAACAGGGATTGGGTGTCCTGCACTGGCGATCGCGGTGGAAGAATTGATCAATGTGGGCGCAAAAAACTTCATCCGCATCGGCACTTGCGGCGCATTACAAAAGCATGTGAAATTGGGCGATATTATCATCGCTTCAGCTGGTGTGCGCGGTGATGGCACGAGCCGGGAATATTTTCCGTTAGAATATCCGGCTGTTGCTGATTTTCATCTTTTAGAAGCGCTTATTCAAGCGGCAAAAGAAAGGAATGTGAAACCGCATGTTGGTATTGTGCGCGGACATGATGCTTTTTATGCGGAAAGCATTCTGGCAAATGGGGATTATCTTGCTCGGGATAAGGAATGGATTGAAAGCAACGTTTTATCTGTAGAAAATGAAACCCCGACCCTCTTCACATTGGCGACTGTCCGAAAATGCCGCGGCGGAACAATTCTAACGCCGGTTGGCCATCATCTATTTCCAGATGAAGTGGTCTCTGAGGAAGCGATGAAGAAAGCTGTCGCGCTGGAGACGATGATCGCATTGGATGCGGCAGTTATTTTAGACGGTATTGACAAAAAATAGGATCCCGAAAATATTATGCCCTTAACTGCTTACAACAAACGCATTGAAGAAAATTACAAATGGAATTTTTTCTGGATGGCGCTTGATAACATGATGTTTTTCTTCATATTCATGGGGCTGTCACCATACACCATCCTGCCTTTTTATGTGGGGCACTTTTCGGATTCAAAGGTCCTGATCGGATTGATACCAACCCTGTTCCTGATTGGGACTACATTGCCTCAGATTTTCATGGCTAAATTCCTTCGTAATAGAAGAAAGCGGAAAAAATACCTGGTAATCAGCGCATCCATACAGCGGTTCGCTATCTTAGGCTTATTTCTGCTTTCGGTGCTGCAGCCAAAATATAACCTTTCATCTCATGTGACCTTGGTGGTTTTCTTTGTCATGCATACGCTTCAGCATACCGCAAGCGGATTTTATATACCTGCATGGATCGATTTTCTTGGGAAATCAATCCCTAAAAAACGCGGCCTGCTTTTTGGCATTTCCAATTTCATGGGCGGTTTGATGGGCTTGGGGATGGGGTGGCTCCTTTCATATCTTTTAACCCGTTATCCTTTTAACCAGGCGATTCCTGTGATATTCGGAATCTCCTTAGCCGCGTCAATGGTTTCCCTTGCAGCAATCCTATCCTGGCGGGAAGTCGTGCCGCCGGACGAATTCTTTGAAGAAGAAAAGAAGAATGATAATTCATTTAAAACAGCCCTGCGCGACACAAATTTTGCAAAGTATTTGTTATGGCGGGGACTGATGGTGATTTTAGAGATTGCAACACCGTTTTACACACTCTCAGCGCTGGAGCAGCTTACATTGCATGCTTCTCAGGTGGGCGTATTTACTACGATTTTATCTTTTTCTGAAGCTGTACTGAATCCGTTGTGGGGATGGATTGGCGACCGGAAAGGATTCATCCGGGTCGTTCAGATTTCCGCGTTTGCCGGTTCGATTGGCGCGATTCTGGTTGCTGCGGCACCGAGTTTGTGGATCTATTACATCACCTTCTTCCTTGCCGGTGCGATGATCAGTGGTTTACAGATATCCAGTTTGAACATTGTGTTTGAGTTCAGCCCAAAGCAGCTTGTACCGCTATATACAGCTGTCAGTCAGGTTGCACTTACGCCGTTGTCAAGCATTGTCCCGATGTTGGGCGGCGTGATCGCAGAGAAACTTGGTTATACGACAGATTATTGGATAGCCGGGATTTTTGGACTGGTGAGCCTGGCTGGATTATCTGTTCAAGTTAAGAACCCCAAAAAACATGACAAGCCTGATCTTGCGCCAAATTTAGAAAAGGCATAGGTAGAGAAGAACTCTGGTTTTTATTGGAGACAATATGGAAAATCAAAATGGTCATGATAGGCGGCAACATCATATAGATTTACTGCCAGGCGATGTGGGTGAAACGGTTCTACTTCCTGGGGATGTAAGCCGAGCCGAGATCATCGCCAGTCACTTTGACGACGCGGAAATGATCGCGCATAAACGGCAGTACATCACATATACTGGTTCATATCGCGGCGTAAAGGTAAGCGTAACCTCAACAGGGATCGGAGGTCCCGCGCTGGCGATCGCGGTGGAAGAATTGATCAATGTGGGTGCGAAAAATTTTATTCGTGTGGGAACTGGCGGGGGAATCCAATCTTGGCTGCCGGTACCTTCCATCATTGTTGGGACGGCTGCAGTGCGTGGTGATGGTACCAGCCGGGAGTATTTCCCCTTGGAATATCCCGCGGTTGCTGATTTTCATATGGTTGAAGCAATTATAAGCTCAGCAGAGGAATTAGGTGTTGAGGTGTTTCCGGGGATCATTCGGGGGCATGACGCGTTTTATGCTGAATCCATTTTTGCTGACAAAGTTGATTATCTTGATCGAGGCCGAGAGTGGATTGACGCGGGGGTGCTAATTGTGTCTAATGAATCCTCTACGCTTTTCCCGCTGGCAATGGTCAGGGGATGCCGCGCGAGTACGTTGTTGAGTTTGGTAGATTGCCATCACCGACCGGACCTGCTTGTGGATCCGGAAGATATTAATGGAACGATCTCAGCCGCGATTGATATTGCTCTCAATGCTGCGGTAAAATTAGATGCATTGGATCATAAAGAATAATACTTAAGGATTCATAATGAAAACACTGATAAAGAATGGCATTGGTTTCAACCCCCCTAATTATGAAGTAAAATTTATTAATATCCTAATTAATGATGGCATTATCAGCCAGGTGAGTGAAAAAGAGATCCCGGTTACTCCAGACATGATTATATATGATGTGGCAGGCAACCTGGTTGTACCCGGTTTTATGGACTGCCATACCCACCTCTCCCAATCGTTCGGGCGGGGTATTTATGATGATCTGCATCTCACGCAGTGGCTTCTTACGATGATTAGTAATTTTGATTTGACGGAAGAAGAAGCATATTTGGCTACCCAATTGGGTTGTATTGAAGCGATCAAATCAGGTACAACCACTGTGGCTGAGATGACAACGGCGGGCCCATATGTCGAGGCATGTGTACAGGCAATCGCTGATAGCGGTCTGCGAGGGGATGTGTGTATGGCGCTCGGTGATTTTCAGGAAGGTGATAGCCCTCCACCCGAGAAAAATGCAAGCCAGCTATTAGATGATATGCGCGATTTGTATAACCGCTGGCATGGGAAATATGAAAATCGGATCACTGTACGTGTCAGCCCGGTTGGACTTCCAGCCTGCACGGAAGAATTAATTCGCGGGTCGCGGGACCTTGCGAATGAATTAGGGGTGGGCATTCATATCCATAATAGCGAAGGTGAAATAGAGACTGCTAACGCGTATGAACGCTTCAATATGAGCGAAGTTGAGGCATACGAAAAATTTGGATTACTTGGCTCGGACTGCCAACTGGTGCATAATATCTGGCTGACCGGCCACGATAAAGAACTGATTGCGGAATATGATTGCAGTGTGGTTACCTGCCCATCCACGAACACGAAGATCACTGACGGAATGCCGCCTATGCCTGATCTGCATCGGCTGGGTGTGAATATTGCTATTGGATGCGATGGAGAATCAAGCAGCGGCACATACGATATGCTGCAGGAAGCGCGATTGGTGACCTTGTTAGGGAAAGTGAGCTCGATGGATGCAGCCATGTTCACTGCTGAAGAAACCTTCGAGATGATGACCAAGAATGGCCTCAAAGCGATTGGCTTTGACTCAAAAGTTGGTGAGATCAAAACCGGGTATAAAGCAGACCTGACGATCATAAAATATCCAGCTCCTCATTTGATCGATGAGACGCGTTTATTATCCAATTTTATTTATTCAGCGACAGGTGGAGATGTCCTTTCGGTACTGGTGGATGGAAAACCGCTCTACTGGAATGGCGAGATGACGCAGATTGATGAGGAAGCTGTTATGGCAAAGATCTTAGATGCCATGCGAAAGGGTACACATTTACTGCCGTAAGCACACTTTAATAAAAGATTTTGTATTGTGGTTTCAAACTTTTAGTGCAACAAGATTATTAATGACTTCATCAGGTTTGTAAAAATCCAAAGCTTTTCGAGGTCTATCATTTAGCTTTCTTTGGACTACTTTGATTTCTTCTTCTGATACCTCAGAAAAATCTGTTCC
>CBDAFG010000022.1:0-1801 GCA_965195205.1 uncultured Pelolinea sp.
GATTCAAAACTGTGAATCACAGGTGCATTGGGTTGTAAATCATTTATATCTGGAGTAAGGGAGTTTTTACATGAGAAAGATGAATATTCATCCAGGATCTGATGAATGGTGTGTATCACCTGCGGTTCATCGGAACCAAAACCCGAAAACAGCATCGTATTTGAGCGCAATGCCACTTGAAAAGTATCTTTTGCCCAGCGACGGTCCCGCCAAGATTGCAACTGCGTCGTAGTCAACAGAATCTTTGAATGGTAACCATTTTCACGAGAGAGTGCATCGGAGCAGCCATTGATTTTATAGAGGTGGAGAACCTCGCCTGATCCCTGCTGACCAGATCGCTGATTTATACAACTTACCGGATCATGTATCACAGAGAGATGTTCATCTTCATTATTTTTCCATATTACACCGAAGCTTTCAATAAAAGCACGTTCCAATGCAGTATCATAATTGGTGGTGAATATCTGAGGGAGCAATCCTTCTCTTGCAAGTAACGCGATACAATAGTGAGCAGTTGTTGGTTTAAGTTTTGTAAACTCTTTGATCTGAAGTTGCTCAACCAATTCTTTAAGTGCTTCGGGCAATTTTTTATCTGTACGCTTCCACAAAAATTCTTCACAACGCTCGCCCAACGAGGGTTTATCGGCATACTCTGTAGGCAATTTGGATATTAGGCTTTTGACGTTATGTCCTTTAAAGTCAGTCGATATATCATCCAGATATTGGCATCCATCGGAAACTCCGCTACCCAAAAAGGGAATACACTCTTTAGCTAGGATACGATTACATACCTGCCGGAAAACTGGGTTGCTAATTTTTTCATACGTGGGAGTCACTTTCATACTCCTCCATGTGTTTCTTAAATTCAACCCTCACTTCTCCGCTCATCAGTTTGGGTAGCAGTGTATCGCGAAGTTTTTCGAGGGTGCGGATTTGATAGTTATTAATCTTAATCTTATTGAAATATGAATTTACAATTTCATTGAATTCTCTATGCAATTCAGCTGGAGGACACCTAAATACAATACTTCTAAGACTACCTAATGAAATATATTCTTGGGTGCTTCCACTCCTATGTTCATGAATGAAGTCTTGTCCAAATGATGATTTCAACCATAAAAATGTATAATAAGCCCATTCTGAATTTTGTGAGGTTTTGAACAAGCCAATATTTTTAATTGCGTAATTAATTTCAGATGACTGTTCGAGATAAATTAATCCGATTGTACCAATCATAGAAAATAAAATGTCATTTGTATCAACTTTACTTCTTCGATTAACATTTTCAAAATCATCTTCTGAAATCAAATAAGCATTTTCAATATCTAATCTATTTTTTAGTATATGCTTTGAAGTTAACAAGGGTTTTCCAATCTCTTTCTGTTTAGGTGAATCATGCGTGCCATCTCGTATTTCAAATAATTCTGTTATAATCCTCTCCACCCACCCCTCATCCGCCACCTCCACAAACCACTGCCTGAACAGCGTTTCCGCCATGGCTTCGAGGGTCTTGTTCTGGCGGTGGAGCAGGTCTATCTTGTCGTCGAGGCTGGAAAGAACAGAGGCGATGGCACGCTGTTCGGGGAGAAGGGGGAGGAGAATATCTAAATCTTTAATTCCATCTCGTTTTAATTCAATTTGACCTGTCGACCCTTCAGCAGTGTTTTCAAGCTCATCTTCTCTATTCCTCAAATTGTAGAATACGTACTGTGGCACTGCTTCTCTTTTATTTAATCTTAGAATGGAAACATGACTATCAGCTAATGTATAATCATTTAATAAAAATAAACCAACCCTCCCA
>CBDAFG010000023.1:0-5468 GCA_965195205.1 uncultured Pelolinea sp.
GCTATCTCTGCAAGCGGTTGCTTATTTGCTAAGTATCGACTAATCTCTTCTCGTTCCACATCTGTTAGGTGTTTATATTTTCCTTTTTGCATACGAATGATTTTATCTCCTCATCCGTTGCACTAAATGTCTGAATTAACATATGAAAAAAACAATTATACGTTACTTTCATTACACCCGTTTAGCAGGCTATAACATCGGCCTAGGGTTAACCAGCATAATGATCTGCAGTACCCTCAACCGGGTGATGATTGTCGAGTTGGGAATGTCTACCTCGCTGGTGGGACTATTCTTTGCCGTGCCGCTGCTGATCTCTCCTATACGTGTGTGGCTGGGCTACCGCTCTGATGCTTACCCGATTTGGGGTCTTAAGCGCGAACCCTATATTATCCTTGGCTCGCTGGTAGCTGGATTAGGTGTTGCTGGCGCAACGCTATCGGTTTCTGATATCACCGCGACCGGGCTCATGATTGTAACGACTTTACTGTCTTTCGCGGCTTACGGTTTTGGCAAGAACCTTTCCAGCAATACTTTCGAGGCTCTACTAGCTGATAAGTTTAAAGGCGACCAGCGACCACGTGCAGTGACTTTCTTCAAGGTCGCTATGTTTATTGGCATTATGGGCGGCTCTATAGGGTTAGGCAAATTGCTTGATCCTTTCAGTTTTACCAGGTTGATAACTGTTATGCTTGGCGTTGTTTCTTTTTCCTTTTTCATTTCTATTTTGGCCTCCATCCGGCAGGAGCCCCGCAATAGTGTCACTCAAACAACTGCCGAAGAAGCTCGCGCAGTGCCATTTTGGAAGACAATAAAAACCGAGATTTGGGATGTCCCACAAGTACGCACCTTCTTTGTTTTCGTAATGCTAGTCATAATTGGCACCATGGGCCAAGACGTACTACTGGAACCTTATGGAGCCCTGTTGTTTAACATGAGTGTCAGCCAGACCACCCGTTTCACTGCAATCTGGGGCGCGGGCACTATGATTTCTATGGTGGCTGCTGGAGTATGGCTGATCAAACGTTTGGGGTATAAACGGGTGCTGCAAGTCGGTCTGTTTTTAGGTGCATTAGTATTCATCGGCATTATTGCTGCTGGAGCGTTGAAAAACACAACTATGTTTCTAGGATTGGTGTTCTTCTTGGGAATCAGTACCGGCCTTTCCGCGGCAGGGATGATGACCGCGGCTATTGAGTTCACAACCTCAACTCACGCCGGGCTGTTGATGGGAGTATGGGGCTTTGCACATGAACTTGGCCAAGCGTTAGGCAGTATACTGGGAGGCGTAACTGTTGATCTTGTGCGTGGCTTAACAGCAGGCAATAATTTAATTGCCTACAGTACAGTGTTTTTTGCAGAGGGACTTTTATTGTTCATTGCGTTGATCCTGTTAGGCCAGGTAAACATTACTCGCTCGGTTGAAATGATAGAGGGTAATAGCCTGGGTGAGTGAAATAACAAAATTCAAAACTAATGTACAAGTTGCTTACCTTAACTGAATAGAAACTCACAGCTATTGGGCTAGTGTAACAATCTTTCTGTAATTTCAAAAAAGAGTAGATCACGGTATCCTTTCAGAAGCACATTAAACAACAGAAAGGAATAAAACCATGATCTACAAGAATGATTGTACATTATCAAAAGAATATCTGGAACAACTGACAGAGGAAGGGCTGGAAAGCTTGCCTGAGATGATTCGAGCACTTGTGAACGAGGCAATGCAGATTGAACGAGACATACATCTCAATGCCAAGCCCTATGAACGCAGCGATGAGCGTAACGGTCGTGCCAATGGCTATAAGCCCAAGACAGTAAAAACCCGGGTAGGTGAAGTGACCTTTGATATTCCACAAGTACGGGAAGGAGGTTTTTATCCACAAGCATTAGAAAAAGGGCTGCGTAGTGAACGTGCATTGACAATGGCATTAGCGGAGATGTATGTGCAGGGAGTATCCACACGCAAAGTAGCTGCCATCACTGAACGCTTGTGCGGTACGAGGGTCAGTGCGGCTCAGGTCAGCCGGGCAGCCAAACAGCTGGATGAAACACTGGAAACATGGCGGAACAGATCACTCTGGGAAATAGTATATCTATATCTGGATGCACGCTATGAGAAGGTGCGCCAGGCAGGCAGCGCGTGCGCGATGCAGCCATTTTGATCGCTAGCGGGGTCAAAATGGACGGAAAACGCTCTATTTTAGGTGTTTCTATATCTCTGAGTGAAGCGGAGATGCATTGGAGAGACTTTCTATCAAGTCTGGTTCGGCGAGGTTTGCATGGTGTTCAATTGGTTATTAGTGATAATCACGCAGGCCTGCAAGCAGCCCGCAAAGCTGTATTCACTGGTGTACCCTGGCAGCGCTGCCAGTTTCATCTTCAGCAGAATGCAATGCAGTATGTACCGCATGTGAGCATGCGCAGAGAAGTGGCTGAGGATATCCGCATTATCTTCAATATGCCAGATCAGGAGACAGCGCAGATGTATCTGAAAAAAGCGGTAAACAAATACGAGCACATCGCTCCCAAACTGGCAGACTGGATAGAAGTCAATATCCCAGAAGGATTCACGGTTTTCTCTTTTCCAAGAGCACATCAAAGACGTTTGCGCACATCTAATTATCTGGAACGGTTAAGCCAGGAGATCAAACGGCGCACACGGGTGGTGAGGGTATTCCCCAATGAGCAGTCATGCTTGCGCTTGATTTCAGCTATCTTGATGGAGGTTAGCGAAGAATGGGAATACGGCAAAATATATTTAAGGATGGAGAGTAGTTAGGGTATTATCTAAATATTGAAAGGGTCTGTGATCAATTTTACAGAAAAGATGTTACATAATCTTTTTAAGAAAGAATATGTTAAAAATATTTGATCACAATCAATAAATAAACAAATAAGAAAGTAAATAACATGAATGAAAATAACAAAGGCAAGACCCCGCCTGGTTTTGTTTATAAAGTATCAGAATTGAACCATGACAATAAGCTAATGGCCATCATCAGGAATCCTTATAAACTTCTAAAAGCGGCAGGATTAAAGATGGGTTTAAAAGTGTTGGAGGTCGGATGCGGCCCGGGAGCCTTTACTATCCCGGCAGCAGAGATTGTCGGTAAAGATGGTTTTATTTATGCAGTAGATATCCATCCACTTGCAATAAAAAGAGTGAAGGAAAAGATTGCTGAAAGTGGGATAGGAAATATCAAACCTGTTTTAACAAACGCTTCCAATACGGGGCTGTTGAACAAGGAAATTGATCTTGTATTTATATTTGGGATTCCTAATATCACCGGAGGATTAACCGATATTCTTTCTGAAATCCATAGGATTTTAAAACCAGGAGGCATTCTTTCTTTTGAGAAGTTCATAAGAACAGAGAATAAATTAATTTCTGTTATAGAAAATGGAGGATTTGTGTTTGTAGGGCGAAATGGGAGGATTTTGCAATTTATTAAATAAAGCAGGTTTTTTTCTGGAAACAAGTTAATCATCCTCCTGTATCAAGATAATCGGTTAACGCATCTAATCAACCTGAGAGAACTCGGTTTCTTGAATGCAAAGTGCTTATGCATAACTGATTAATGACTGGAAAAGAAAATGATCAACCTGCTTTAAAAGGTGCGTAGAAATTGACAAAAAATAATTTGGAAAATATTGATATGAAAATTTTAGCGATCAACGGCAGCTATCGGGGTGACAGAGGTTATACCCGTTTTCTAATCGATAAGCTCTTACAGGGAGCGGCAGAGGCTGGAGCAAAGTGCCAGGTTCTCACGCTTTCTTGCCTCAAGATCAATCACTGCCTTGCTTGCGGCCAATGCCAAACCGCAGAACTCCGCTACAAGTGCGTCTATGATGGCAAGGACAATGTCCAGATGATATTCACCCAGATGGCCGAAGCGGATATCATCGTGTACGCCACACCGATCTATGTGTTCGGAATGTCGGGGCTACTCAAGATGCTCCTCGAACGTCTCTATGGGCGAGGGGATAGCAGTGATCTGCGGATCTCGAAAAGCGGGTTGATGTTTCATCAAATTGATCACACCATCTGTTCAAAACCTTTTGTCACTCTCCTCTGCTGCAACAATCTGGAAAATGAAACTCCCAGAAATACGCTAGCATACTTTCGAACATTCTCCAGGTTCTCGGACGCACCCCAGGTCGGTACGCTGAAACGCAACGGCGGCAGGTTATCAGGGTACGATCAAGATCCTGAGTACGAGAAACAAGTTCCCAAGATATCCAAAGTATACGCAGCATATGAGCGGGCAGGACGCGAACTGGTGACGGAGGGACGCATTCGTCTCGACTGCACGGCAAGCAAATCAGGAGATTGTCCCCGTGCCCTTATTCAGCATCCTAAAGCATCTAAG
This sequence comes from uncultured Pelolinea sp., assembly GCA_965195205.1. GTDB lineage: Bacteria > Chloroflexota > Anaerolineae > Anaerolineales > Anaerolineaceae > Pelolinea. The sequence goes on from CBDAFG010000023.1 coordinate 4,371, forward strand.
ACCATTCAAGAAAGTTGTGATAGCACACGCCCAGGAGATGATTGATAACACGGAAGGGTGAGGTGAACACGAGGTTTGCTGCCCTATTGGGTGTTTATTGAGTTGAATAAATTCAATATGAATATTGAAGCTGGAGAACTTGTGTTTGCAAAGAGAAAAGGCAGAATTGCATTATTTAATAAATAAAGGGAGTTAATTCTATGGAAGAGAAAATGTCCGGTTTTGTATTTAAAATGATGACTTATGTAGGTATGCCAATCCGTAATCTTTTCATGCAGCCAAACAAGATGTTTGCTGAAGTTGAGATTGAACCAGGCTGCCAAGCTCTTGATTACGGTTGTGGGCCTGGAGTATTTTCAATAATGCTAGCTGAGAAAATAGGTCAATCAGGTCTTATATACGCTCTTGATATTCATCATCTTGCAGTGAAAACAGTTGAGCAAAAAGCCCGAAAAAAGGGCCTTACGAATATCAAAACTATTCTTTCAAGCTGTTCTACTTCCCTTCCTGATAACAGCCTTGATCTCATTATTTTCTTTGATGTATTTCATGTGCTTGATAATCAGGAAGAAGTGCTTATGGAACTTCACAGGGTGCTTAAACCAGATGCAATCATGTATTTCAGTGATCACCACATGAAAGAAAACTATATTGTATCTACATTAACTAAAAACGGGCTGTTTGAGCTCAAGAGTAAAGGGAGAAAAACTTTCAGATTTAGCAAAGTGAATACTTTTCAGGCATAATAAATTTTCAGAACTTGCATTGAATAAGGCGATACCTCGCACCTTATTGCCTGTGTCAAACCCCAAGATTTAGTACCACTCATAAATAAATTCTATGGACAGGATAGAGTGAATCGAGGTTGGTTCTTAATCAACGACTTTTTGGAAAACTTATCTCTCCATAAGTTCTGATATGTAAACTTTGAAATTAAATGTCTGTTAGAATAGCTATATAGACTCCACTGCAAAAAGATACCACAAAACGGCAAAACTTTAATATAATTATCTTATGTTCAAGAAAAACAACAAACACTTACAACCAGCCATAATCAGTGCAGCAAGCGAATTGCCAGAAAAGCAGCGCAAACGACTG
>CBDAFG010000024.1:0-9449 GCA_965195205.1 uncultured Pelolinea sp.
AGTTGTTCCAGATATTCTTTTGATAATGTACAATCATTCTTGTAGATCATGGTCTTTCTCCTTTTCTGTTGTTTAATGTGCTTCTGAAAGGATACCGTGATCTACTCTTTTTTGAAATTACAGAAAGTTTGTTACACTAGCTAAAAAAGGGGTGAAAAGCAGGTGAGCCAGAGATCGGGGGACTGGATAGAGCTATCGGCAGCAGCCAAAAGGAAAATTAGACAAGGGAATGAGTAATCACAATACACAGGTCAACATGGTTTTCACCAAGCAGTTTAGCAATCGGAATTAAATAAGCTGGGAACAATGGACAATTTGTATTTTCAGAATACCACTTGACAGAATTAACAAAACCTGTAAAATTAGGCGTACCTAATTATTTTTAAGTATTTTTATAAGGCTTACCTAATAATATGAATCCTCACAAATCAGCACTTTCAAGCAGCATGCAGATGTACCTGGTAAAGATCAAACGGTTGGACAACGAGATTAATCCAGTACCTCTTTCCCTTCTCGCAAAATCCCTGAATATTTCCCCTGCATCTGTTAATGAGATGTGCCGAAAACTGGACGAGATGGAACTGATTCAGTACCAACCTTATAAAGGAGCCAGTTTAACCGATGAAGGGAATCTGCAAGCTGAAAAAGTCCTAAGAAGGCACCGGCTGTGGGAGGTTTTTCTGGTTGAAAAGCTGCATTTTGATTACCTGACAGCTCATCAAATGGCGGATGATTTGGAGCACGCAACCTCTAAAGAATTGGCTGATCAACTGGATGAATTTCTCGGCCGCCCAAAATTTAACACGGAGGGAAAAGAGATACCTGCAGGAGATAGAACCAGACGAAATATGAAAACAATGAAACTATCGGACCTGGGTGTTGGATCCGAAGGATATTATTTCAGTGATGAGCTTGATGAAAATATCGCCGAGTTTTTTTCAGACATAAATCTCAGGAAAGGAGAGCAGCTTAAGGTGCTTGGAAAAACCTCTCGCCAAATTATCATCCTGGCTGGAGTTGAGTCCATTCACATCAGCAGAGAGATTGCTGAAAAAATCGCGGTTGCAGAGTCAAAAACCAACGCATTCAATAACAGCAGAGATACCTCTGCAGATAAAAACAACAAGGAGAGACCCATGCAAGAGAAAACAATTGAAACGAAAACATTAAAAGATTTAAAAATCGGTCAAACAGGCGTGGTTGTCCGTGTCAAAGGAAAAGGATCTATTAAACAGAGGATGATGGATATGGGATTGGTGTCCGGGAGTGAAGTCAGAGTGATCCGCGTTGCTCCTCTGGGAGACCCGATTGAAATCAGCCTGAAGGGATATAACCTCTCACTACGCAAAAGCGAAGCTCAGGATATTATGGTTGAAATTAGTGGAGAGGTTGAATGATACCGCTGAGCATGGCATCAGCAGGCACTAAGCTTGAGATCATAGGATTCAGGGGCGGCTTTGGTATGCGCAGGCGCCTGGCTGATCTCGGCATGAATATCGGCATGGAAATATCCGTTATAACAACCCGCCAACGAGGACCATTGATGGTCCTGATGAAAGGGTCGCGGTTCGCGATCGGGCGTGGAATCGCACATCATGTTTTTGTCAAACCAAAATAAGTCATCTAAGAGGAGTAATTTGCGATGAAAGAATTCACTGTCGCACTTGCGGGAAACCCCAATTGCGGAAAAAGCACGATTTTCAATGCTCTAACCGGAGCCCACCAGCACGTTGGAAACTGGCCGGGAAAAACTGTGGAAAAAAAGGAAGGATATTTCACTCATAACAGTAAAAAGATAAAGGTTGTTGACCTTCCAGGAACCTACAGCCTCTCCGCTTTTTCAATGGAGGAAGTAATTGCCAGGGATTATATCCTCGATGAACGACCGGATATTGTTGTCGCAGTTATAGATTCAACTAATCTTGAACGCAATTTATATCTAGTTGTACAGATGCTTGAACTTGGCGCTCGAGTGATTATCGATCTGAACATGAGTGATCTGGCGAGATCTAACCACATCAAAATTGACACCGATAAACTAGCTTTTGCGCTGCAATCTGAAGTAATCAAAACGATTGGAAGCAAAGGAGATGGTGTTGAGCAATTAAAAGAATTAATCTCAACATATTATCAATAAATGGAGAAGAACAATGAATAAACAAACAATCGAAAAGCGCAATTTTTCAATTTATTACGGCAAAGCGGTAGAGGAAGAAATCAGCAAACTAGTAAGCGAAATCAAAAAAAACGAGCGCTTAACCTCGCTTTTTGAAAGCCGTTGGCTGGCGATCAAATTGATTGAAAATGATCCCAATATCTTAGAAAAAACAATGGCAATAGAAGGTACCAATGAGGTAGTTAAATCGTCAATAAAATCTATTGAGAAGCTGAAGAAATTTTTCTCCGATGATCTGGATTCAATCTTTGCAGATAAACGATATGGATGGATCAACGGACTAGTACGAGAGATTGTGGATAAGTCCCAAGCCGCCCGTATCTCGGCGAGCGACCGGATCGATAAAATTGTTACCAACCGCATTCTTGGAATCCCGATTTTTCTAGCCTTAATGTGGGCTGTCTTTAAATTTACAACCGATGGTTCCGGACCTTTTCTAGATTGGGTAGATGGAATCATTAGCGGACCAATTACCAATTGGACAGGGGGATTAATCAACCTCGCCGGTTTAGGCGGGACCTGGGTAGAAAGCCTTCTAATTGACGGTGTGATCGCGGGTGTGGGTGGTGTGCTGGTATTTGTTCCCGTCATGCTTTCACTCTATTTTGCTCTAGCGATACTGGAGGATTCGGGTTATATGGCTCGCGCCGCATTTGTCATGGATCGCTTAATGCACAGTCTCGGACTGCATGGAAAAAGTTTTATGTGCATGATCGTTGGCTTCGGCTGCACGGTGCCAGCCATTTATGCAACCCGCACACTTGAAAATGAAAAAGACAGGATATTGACCGGTCTTCTGGTTCCTTTTATGAGCTGCGGCGCGCGCTTGCCTGTTTATGTGCTATTCGCATCCATCTTTTTCCCGCAAAACAGCGATACCGTCATATTTTTACTGTATTTAACAGGCATTGTAGTAGCTATGGCGCTGGGTGTAGTGTTGAACAAAACACTTTTTAAAAACCGCGAACGGTCTCCTTTTGTATTAGAACTCCCCCCTTACCGCATACCAACCTTTCGGAATATATGGTATTTAATGTGGTGGAGAACATCCGCGTTCGTGCGCAAAGCATTCTCATTCATAATGATTACCAGCGTTATCATATGGCTCTTAATGGCTATTCCTTTGAATGGGGGCTCATTTGCTGAGACTGAAGTGGAATATAGCAGTTTCGCCTACGTAAATAGAACAATTTCGCCGATTTTCCAACCCACTGGTTTCGCCAGCTGGCAGAATGCGGGAGCCATTGTTACTGGTTTTGTGGCTAAAGAAGTGGTTGTAGGCACTATGGGGCAAATTTTCAAAGTGGAAGAAGCAGAAGAAGAATTGGGCGCAACAACATTTTTTGAAGACCTTGGCGAAGTGATTTCCGGTTTTTTCATCGCGGTGGTAGATACTATTAAATCAATCCCGCTGATTGTCGGTATAGATCTCTTCGATGGTGAAGATGAGGACACCAATACTGAACTGATGGCTGTCGTTCAAACCCATTTCGAAGAAGTCAGCGGTGGCCACGGTGCACTGGCTAGCCTTGCATTTATGGTGTTTATACTACTCTACACCCCCTGCATGGTTGCAGTTGCAGCCCAGATTCAGGAATTTGGTGCCAGATGGGCTCTCTTCGGTGCACTGATGCAATTAGCAGTAGCATATATTTCGGCTGTAATCGTTTTCCAGGGAGGATTGTTACTAGGGTTTGGTTGAACTTGAATTACAGATATTTTTGCAGCAAATAAAAACCACTAAATAGAAGATTATTTGAGCATCTTTTGGATAATACACCAAAAGATGCTCGTTACAGCAAGAATCCATATTGTATGTCTTTAGATAGTGTGATGTTCAAATTACTCTTGAAAAGGTTTGTATCTAATGAACGAAATAGGATATTGTGGGACTAGATCATCGTCTAATTGATTTGACACACGGCACACGCCGCTGGATCGCTACAGTGGTAATCTTGGGTTGGCTCATCGTTGTACTGAATGTAGCACAAATCATGTTTATAGGTAAACTCATTACAGAAGCGCTGGATGGTATAAGCGGTTTTGGATGGCTGTTCATAATTTTTGCTATCATAATACCAGTAAGGGCAGTGTTAAACTGGGCCGTCTGTATGGCTTCCCACCGGGCAAGTGCACAGACTAAACTTTTGCTCCGTGACCGCATGTACGAACACTTGCTAAAATTGGGCCCTGGTTTTTTAGAATCCAAGAGCACCGGTGCATTAGTACAAACTGCCGTAGAGGGAGTAGAGGCGTTGGATGTCTATTTCGGTAAATACTTACCTCAATTTATATTAGGCATGTCTATTCCCCTGTTACTTTGCGCTTACATCGCAACAGTAGATTGGGTAACCGCAGCAGCTCTATTAATTTGCTTGCCCATCATTCCGGTTTCACTAATTATGATACAGCGTAAGTTGCAAGCAGTTAGTAAGCGGTATTGGACTTCGGCTGGTAGATTAAGCACCCAGTTCCTTGATAGTTTGCAGGGGCTGGCAACGCTTAAGATGTTCAACCGCAGTCAGACGCGTGCTGATGAAATACATGCGCAGACTGAACAATTTCGGCAGGATACCATGCGGCTGCTGAGCATTAACCTTATCTCGCTGTTTTTCATTGATTGGGTATCCACGCTTGGTACAACAGTGGTGGCTTGTGGGATGGCGGCGTGGCGGCTGCAGATTGGTGCATTAACTTTCAATGAAGCAATCATGCTAACACTGCTCGGTGTAGAACTAGCCCGTCCATTAATTTTACTGGGATCATATTTCCATGCTGGTGCCAGTGGTGTTTCGGCGGCGCAACATATATCCGCTATCCTCGACACACAGATCCAGATTAGAGAAAAACAAAACGCATTTTCACCGGCAAGGTGTAAGTCACACATCCGCTTTGAGAAAATCTGCTTTTCATATAAAGAAGGCGAGCTTCCAGCGCTAGATGACATATCGTTTGAGATCAACCCTGGTGAGATGATAGCCATAGTAGGAGCAAGCGGAGCGGGTAAGAGTTCATTGATAAATTTACTATTTCGTTTTTTCGATCCTCAATCTGGGCAAATCACGATGGATGGTTATCCGATAAAAGATATGTCACTCGATTGGCTGCGGCAGCAGATGGCACTAGTAACACAGAATACTTATCTGTTCTATGGAACCATTGCTGAGAACTTACAACTTGGCAAGCCGGAAGCCACTAAAGCAGAAATTAAAGCGGCGGCACAAGCCGCCAATATACACAATTTTATTTCTTCCCTACCCTCTGGCTATGAGACGCAGATTAGCGAACGCGGCTTATCATTGAGCGGCGGCCAGGCTCAACGCATCGCGATCGCACGGGCGATACTAAAAAATACATCCATCATGATCCTAGATGAGGCCACATCAAACGTAGATATGGAAAATGAGTTAATCATTCAGGAAGCGTTGGAAAGACTTTTTAAGCATAAGACTATTCTGGTTATCGCCCACCGATTGAGTACTATACGCCGCGCTGATCGTATCTTAGTGATGGATAAAGGCCAACTTGTGGAGTCAGGCACTCATGAATATTTACTGAATAAACAAGGTATTTATGCTCAACTAACCTCGAATCAGAGAATATCAATGCAACCAACAAAGGCAACTGTATGAGCCGATGGAATATATTCTGGCGTTTATTGGCTATAATCCGCTCTATGTGGGGTGTGATGATCTTCTCTATTATCATGCGCACGCTCAACCAGTGCAGCGGTATTGCTATCCTGACGCTGGGTACATGGGGGATATCCCAGGCCATTGCACAGCCAGCGAGCGACCTGTGCCCTATCTTCACAGCCCTTATAGTGATTGGGCTATTCAAGGGCATTTTACGTTACCTAGAACAATTCTCTGGTCATTATGTGGCATTTCGTCTGCTGGCAACAATACGTGACCGTTTCTATAGGGGTATCGAGCCGCTGGCTCCGGCCATCATGATGAATAACCGAAGCGGCGATATGGTATCCCGCGCTATTGCTGATGTAGAACGCATTGAGGTCTTTTATGCTCATACTATCGCTCCTGCCATTACTGCTTTCTTCATGTCAGCCATAACTTTAATCACGCTATCCTACTTCGATGGCTTGCTTGCGTTAACGCTACTTCCGTTCTTGATAGGAGTGGGATTACTTGCTCCCTGGATATCTGATTTATTAGGAAAAAACCTGGGAATAAAATTGCGCCGGGCCGTGGCGGAGGTAAATGCTCACTTAATAGACAGTATTCAGGGGTTGCGTGAGATTGTAGCCTTTGGGCATGGGACAGCTCGGCTCCGGGAAATTCGTGAACGAGGAAATATTTTAGTGAACATACAGGCGCGGTCAGCACATATTGCTGGTCTGCAGAATGGATTCACCGACGGACTGGTCGCCGCAGGAACGCTAAGCGTTTTAGGTATGGGACTGTTGTTAGTGGAGCAAGGGCGGTTGAATCCCCTCTATCTTCCACCAATAGTTGCTCTGACGACAACTAGTTTTGGGCCAATACTATCAGCCGCTAGTGTGATACAGAGCTTGAACCAAGCTTTAGCCAGTGCTGGGCGGCTGTTCGCGGTAATGGACCAGAAGCCAACCATACAAGATGGTGATACCATGCCCCAAGAGCCAATAGAGCCATCCATTCATTTCCATGATGTGTTTTTCCGGTACAAGGACAATAACTCTTGGCTGCTCAGGGGGCTAGAGTTCAATGTACCGGCAGGATCTACCATAGCTTTAGTAGGTTCCAGCGGGATGGGCAAGACCACCGTGGTCAACCTCTTGCTGCGTTTCTGGGATGTAAATAAAGGCCGCATAGACATAGGTCGATATGATATTCGCAACCTGCCACAAGAATATTTGCGTCAGCATATCGCAGTAGTATCTCAATATACACACCTTTTTAACACAACGATCAGAGAAAACCTGCGGCTTTCTAACCCGCATGTATGTGATGCCGAGATTGAGCAAGCAGCACGGCTAGCCAATATACATAATTTTATTGTTTCCCTACCACAGGGTTATGACATGCAGGTGGGTGAGATGGGCATTAAACTATCGGGGGGACAACGACAACGGTTAGCTATTGCCCGTGCCTTACTCAAGGACTCTCCCATACTTGTACTTGACGAGGCTACTTCTAGTTTAGAAGCAGAGACCGAAAGCAAGATTCAAACCTCCATCCGTCAACTGATGAAGGGACGCACGACGCTAGTCATCGCTCACCGTTTATCCACCGTGGTCAACGCAGACGAGATCCTGGTAATTGACGCCGGACACATAGTGGAGCGTGGCCAACACGCGAAACTACTCATTCAAGGCGGCATTTATACCAGGATTTTTGCTAGGCAGCAAGATGAACTTATCAATCATTGACTGTAAGTTATAGAAAAGGAGAAATGAAAAATGGGGAAAGGTACAAATGCTATTGATGAAAAAGTAAAAAAGATAACAAAAGGGGCGAAATTGGATGAAGAAAAAACGGAACGGATTTTTTACTTTATTCGGGATGAAATACGCTTTGATTTTGTTAACCCCTTCTTGAGCGCTGAAAATGTATTGAAGCAAGGACATGGATCTTGTATGAATAAAGCGTTACTCCTGGTTGCAATGGCAAAGAGTGCAGGCATTCCTGCACGGCTGCATTTCTCAATTGTAACTAAAGAAGCCTTAAGAGACCTTATACCTCCTTTTCTCTATAAACGCTGGATGAGCCAGTTTCTTCATGCTTATGCAGAAACAAAATTAAAAGAACGATGGGTGCCATTAGATGCCACTTTTGATGATGAGCTTCACGGAATATTACTTAAGAAGGAGCTAAACTTTGCGCGGTATTCTGAAAGACGAAATATATCAAACGATTTTTCCCCCTCAGGTGTCGTAGGTGCGCAGATGCTTTATTTGGTGGAGGATGCAGGTTTCTCTGATAATTTTACTCCCTTTAATAAATTTTTACCGTTATATGTGCGCTTACTAATGCCACTTATTATGCGTAGATCACGGCGGTATATGAAAAAAGTGAGGAGTGAATAATGATACCAATACGGGAGAAAATGGAAATCAAAACATCACTAGGGAATATATTCTCATTAATTTCAAAGAGGTCTTTACAGGTTGATATTTTGACCAAACTGGATAGCTGAAATACTAAAGGAACAGAATAATGTAATTATCAAACAAACAGATGAACACAACCCATTCAAACTAATAATTTAAAGGAGAATCTCATGAGTAAAAAACTATATTTTTCATACATCTTAATAGGATCATTTTACACAATAGTCAAATTAATCTTCCGTTTTGTAAGCGATTTTGCTGGCACACATGCAATTGTATTTGGAATCGTTACTGGTGGCTTAACAGTATGCGCTGGAATTATCGCTGTTAAAGAGTTTAATAAAAAACATAAGAGCGCGAGTAAACATGTGGGACATTGGTTAGCCATTCTACTGCCATTAATTATTATTCCACTTACACCGCTTACTATGCTGCGTGAGCAAGGCGCCCAGTGGCTGTTAGGGGATCGATTAATTGTGTTTGTAATATTTGAAATCATCGCAATCACACAAGTAGTTTTAGCTGTTTTGATGTTTAAAGCAATAATGCGTAAGCGTGACAGAAGTATAAAACCTTGATAAAACTGCGTAATGCATAAACCATCCTAAATCGGTTCTACCGATTTTCCCGGTCTTATTCTAAATCGCTGTCTAATAAAGTTTTTGGTTGAAGGTCTACGCATAATGCACATCATTGACGTTAGGATTTACTGAAATAATTCATGGAGAAAAACAATATGATGAATTGGAAAACCCCACTATTCTGGATTGGCTTACATCTTGTTGGTGTTTTAATCACATTGAATATCTATCGCCTGCATACTATAAAGGAGAAAGCCCTACAAATGCCCAAAGGTGTTCAGCGGGTTTTTATTGTGACTTTCTTTCTATTACCCCCGCTCGTTATGCCGCTGCTCCCTCAACCCCGACTATCTTGGCCTATTATGGTAGGCACAGCTGTAGGCTCAGCATTGCTCGTTACCATGGTGGTCATCCGTGTAAAAGCTTATCGTGAGTTTGGGCGCGATCCCGGATTGCACAATAAAAGCAGCTTGATAACAACAGGTATCTACAGCAAAGTCAGGAATCCCAAGTACCTGAGCAACCTACTTTTGAGCGCAAGATGGGCACTTCTATTTCGTGGTAATTATGCCCTTATGTGTTTGTTCATATGGTTCTTCTCTTACGCACTGCTTATTTTCTTTGAGGAGAACGGGTTGAT
>CBDAFG010000025.1:0-20980 GCA_965195205.1 uncultured Pelolinea sp.
GCTCTTCCGATCTGAAGAAAATAAAATTTGTCTGATCATCAGCAATAGAAGGGTAAGCTGCTAAAAACTCTTCTAATGCATCCCGGATACTGTTATTAATCACAACCTCGTGACGCTTCTTGCGTTTTTGCTCCTTGATCCAGAAGCGTTTTTTTATTTGTTTTTGTTTACCCAGCACATGTTCAATACGCAATTGTAATAAATCAGATATGCGAAGAGCGGCATTGATGCCGAAGATAAAAAGTAACAAATCACGGAAATGACCTTGCCCGCGAAGTTGATTTTTGATTTGAGCTATCTTTTTTCTCTCACGAATTGGTTCAACAAAATTCATAAAATCAAATGAACATATCTTGTTTATCCATGCATTATGTTCACAAAGAACACAATAGCAAACTCAACTTCAATAAGCAAGGACGGAAATATCCGTCTATTTCTTCGGGAAGTAAACACAAGATAGATTATGTCTACAAGCCATGAATAATCGGTACCTCATTCACTTATATTTTGGAGATCAATGTACTGCGGTTGTTTTTCCAGACAGTATTAAGGGGTGAATAAGAGAGGGCACAGGCGCTCATCAAGCAACCTGAACAGCCTCGAATTCAGATGGTGTCAAGTATGCCAGCGAAGAATGAATTCTTTCTGTCATTGTAATTGTCCTTTGCATTTCATGTCCTCCAATAGAACATTTTAACTTTGCTGGAATAGGACATTACTACTTTGCTGTAACATTAGCGACTACTGTAATTGACGCATTAACTTATTAATTGTATACTTTTTTTCTGGGAACACAATTTTTCATATCACAAAATCAACGAGGAATTAATGCAAGCAAAAAACATTCGGTTTTTAAAAATAGTTGGTACACTGGCAATTATTAGCACACTATTTTCGCCTTCAGTCGTACTGGCTCAAGATGCAATTGAATTGGTTGTTCATTACGTGGAAGGTACGCCGCTGGAAGGCAAGGTTGGTTACAGTGTATCTATTTACCTTTCGGCATTGGAAACAGGAGGTTCAGCGATCAGCGGATTAACCAAAGATGATTTCAAAGTTACAGAAGATTCAAAACAGGTTGAGATCGAGGAGCTTACCAGTTCCAACGACATGCCCATGAGTCTGCTGCTTTTGATCGATACATCCGGTAGCATGCAGGGAACCCCTATCCAGGACGCACGCAGCGCAGCTTCAAATTTTATTTCCAACCTCAGTAATAATGACCAAGTTGCTGTAGCTTCTTTCAATGAAGTTTTTCAATACCTTTCTGATTTTACTGATGATCGCCAGAAGGCCAGCAGTAAGCTTAATCTTGTTGATGCAGTCAATCTGGCCAGCACATGCTTGTATGACGCAGCTTTTTCAGCTGTTGAAAAGGCGGCCACTCTCGAATCCGGACGGCGCGCAATTATCCTGCTCACCGATGGGCAGGACTATAAATCTGGCAGTACCTGCAGCGTACATACGCTGGATGATGTCATCAATCTCTCGTCCGCTGGCAGCACACGTGTGCCTGTGTACACAATTGGGCTTGGTGATGAGATAGACGAGAAAGGCTTGCAGCGCCTTTCGGATATGAGCGGCGGAATATATCAATATGCGCCTTCTTCAAGCAAATTGCAGAGCACATTTAATGATCTAAGCAGCCAGCTGCGCTCCCAATACGTCCTTACATACAAATCCACAAACGCACCTGGTTCGCACTCGATTGCGGTAGAAATGAAATACAACAACCAGAGCGTACAGGATATGCGCGCATTTACTCTTCCGGGCCTACCATCCATGCTTACCATCATCAGCCCAAGCGAGGGTCAGGAGATTGATGGCAGTGTAAAATTTGCTGCGGCCCTCAGCGGCACTGGGGAAGAAGTGGAAAAAGTTATATATAGCCTAGGAGTAACGCAAGTCGCAAGTGATACAACAGTACCTTATGAACTGGATTTTGAATTCAATAAAGAGCAGGTGGGTTCGCACATCCTGACTGCTGCCGCACTGAACGCGGAAGGCGAAACAATCACCTCTGACAGCATTGGAATCGTCGTCAGGAAAGCAGCTGAAGCACAAGCAGCTAGCCTAATTACAGAAACAAAATCTTTTTTTGAAAATCCGCTCTATCTTGGATTGGGCGCTGGCGGGCTTGTGATCGTAGTTGCAGCCGTTATTCTTGTCTCACGTAAACGCAAGAAGGTTGAACCGGTCTTCAGTGATGATTTTGAATTACGCGAGGCATCCCGACCAGGGGAAGACCGCACAATTGATATCTCTCTTCTACAATCAGACAGAATCTCCAGTGCTGAAAATTCAACAGCCCTGGCAACTCTGACAATCCTTAACAGCGATGACGCTGGTATGATCGGTCAACAGTTGAGCATTACCAAGTTTCCCACTTCGGTTGGCCGCTCTGCCAAGAACGATATTGTTATTTCAAAGAAAGACCAGCCAGTATCCCGCGATCACATCGTCATTGATAAGCGTCGAGGAAGTATAATCCTGATGGAAACAATCGGAACAGATTCCAGCGGAAAACCCAAACCGCCGACTTACGGCACCTATGTAAATGAGAGGAAAGTTTCCAATGAAAATGTACTCCTTCGCGATGGAGATGAGATCCGTTTGGGCTCTCGCTTCCGAATGCGTTTCAGCACAGTCCGCTCGAACAGCGGCAGCGAGGACCGCACGCTGGATGGCATAGATCTTTCCGGTGAAGGAAAAACTCGCGAGATCGAGCGTGAGGATAACAGCACGCAGGAAATATCCAAAAATTAAAAGGTTTCTCATATGACAAAGACAAAGGTCAATAAAATAGAAATCGGCCAAGCACTAGATACCGGCATCAAGCGAAAAGGCTCCCCCAATCAGGACGCGATTGGTATTCTTCTTCCTTCATTCTTGAATAAACGACCGCCGTTGTTCATCATTGCCGACGGGATGGGTGGTCAGCAGGATGGGGCACTGGCAGCAAAATATGTAATTGATTCAATAATTTCCACTTCAAAAAGAATAAGCGCCAAGAAAAATCCCCTGAAAGCTATTAAAACTGGGATTAATTCTGGCCACAAGAAAATATGCCGATACGTGAAAAAGAAAAAAGATGTGTTCAGTATGGGCGCTGCGGTTGTTGTAGCAGTCGTGAAAAAAGAAGAGATCCTGGTCTCCAATGTGGGTGACGCACGCATTTATTTAATCAACGAGGAGAAAATCCAGCAGATCAGCTACGACCATAGTTTTGTTGCCGAGCAAGTTCGCCATGGGTTGATCAAACCTTCTGAAGCACATAACCACCCCCGCCGGAATATTCTCACCATGTCGATCACATCCAAACGCGATTCCGTTGAGGTTTTCACTGATAATATCCCTTACGATAAGGGCAGCTACTTGATGTTATGTTCAGATGGGTTGTGGGGCACGGTTTCCGAAACGCAGATTCAGGATGTGATCCTCGAGCTGCCCCCGCAGGAAGCTGCTGACAAACTGGTGGAGATGGCTAACATGAATCAAGGGCCGGATAATATCTCGGTGATTATTGTAAAATTATAATGTTATCAATCAAAAAAATGATTTATGGGGGGAGAATACATCCTATCAGAAATTCGGTAGAACAGAAAGCAGATGCTCGGATTTAAGGCGAAAGTGCACATCGGAAGCCAAATTGGCTGTGCGTAAGATCTGGATTGCCTTTGCCGCGAGTAGACAAACGACCGTATCTATCCCAAGAACCGCCACGCAGTACCCGAGAACTTCCACTATTCGGACCGGTTGGATTTGTTAATGGTGATATTTTATAGTAATCCTTACTGTACCGATCCTGTACCCATTCCCATACATTGCCAGTCATATCATAGGCACCATAGGGGCTGGCGCCCGCATTGCCAAAATAGCCTACTGGAGAAGTGCTTGGAAAAATGTCACAACGCCAACCACCATTCGCCTTGCTACAGTCGTCATCCCATTCTTTTCCCCAGGGAAAATACCTGCCGTCTGTTCCTCTACCCGTTTTCTCCCACTCCGCTTCGGTGGGCAATCTCCTATCTACCCACCCACAGTAATCAACTGCATCATACCAATTAACATATACCACTGGGTGATTACTGTATGCCTTGTCACTATAATATTTTGTGTCGGTGGGTAAATCACAACTCCTGTCATCAACGCATTGTTGATATTGGACGTTGGTCACTTCGGCCTGGTCAATCCAGAAAGCGTCCAAATAGACCGTGTGAACGGGACTTTCGTCATCATCGACCCACGACCACAACTGATCCAAGCCCATCTCAAACTCGCCTTCCGGGACATACACCATCCTCATATTATCTTTCTCTGACACCATCGTTCTGATAATTTCAGGTGCTTCTTTTTTATTATTTCCATCAGCTTGTAAGTCATTGTTATTTTCATCTACAGTGGCTGTTAGGTCACTTGTCTTGTTTGTAATCGAGCACAGGGGTGACATCGAAGGATTGTCATCATGAAATGTATTAAAGGTCAGTTGTGTCTGGTTGGTCCCGTCTTTTCCCATAACAAATAATTCATAATCGCCATCTCTGTCCGAAGAAAAGATGATATAGTTGCTATCCGGCGACCAGGCTGGATTTTCATCACTATAAAAATTTAAAGTTAATTGTGTTTCGCCATATTTAGTCTTATCAATTAAAAAGACCTCATAATTCCCACCACCATTATGAATATATGCCTTATACATTCCATCTGGTGAAACATACATAGAGTACCAACCATTTTCATACTCATTTGAATCTAATTCAACTAAATTACTTCCATCAATATCAATAACATAGAATTTATAATCTTCATCTGTAAAAGCAATTTGCTTTCCATCTGAAGACCAAACAGGGGAAAAATCATGAGAATCATTTATTGTCACTTGTATTTGGTTGCTACCGTCCGCATTCATGATATAGATTTCATTATCACCATCACGGTCGGAAACAAATGCTATCTGATTCCCATCTGGTGACCATGTAGGCTCGTAATCATTATAAGAATCTCTGGAAGTTAATCGCATTAAGCTACTCCCGTCTGCATTCATTACATAAATTCCAGGATCTCCGACACGGTCTGACTCAAAAGCAATCTGGCAATCATTGTTGATTTCCAATCTGCTTTTCTCGTCTTCAATTTCCATCTCTGTATGTGCATATTCACTAATTGGAGTAAACGTATCTGTTACTATTATCTTTGTCTCTTCAGGGACAGTATCGATTGATTTTGATGGCAAAAAGTTTCTTGCAATTTGTACCAAAATAAAGAAAGCAACAACGATAGCAAAGCCGATCCTTACAATAGTTTTGCTCGGGTTTTTCTTATTTAGAATTGATTTCTTTCCTGATAATTTTTCACTGGCAATCGATTTCTTGGATACTATTTTTTCTTTTTCAATAGTACGCTTTTTAACAAGTTCTTTTTCTTTCTGTTCTCTTTGCTCGACAGCCAGCTGGGTGGCTTTACTTGTTTCCTCTTCTTTCCTGCGCTTCTCATTCTCCGTACGCTCCCTGGAGATCTGTTCCTGGCGAGCGCGTTCTTTTTCCGCCATCCGCTGCTCTTCTTCTGTTCTCATGTTTGCCAATCGACGCAGTTCTATTGCCATGACGTGCATGTCCTTGTAGCGGTCCTTGGGCTCCTTGGCCAATGCTTTGATCAGCAGCCTCTCAACCTCATCCGGCAGGTCGGGTACAAAGTTCTTAGGTCTTGGCAGTGGATCACGCGATTGTTTGATCATCACCGCCGATGGGGTATCTGCTATGAATGGTTTTCTGCCTGTGATCAGTTCATACAGCACAATCCCCAGTGCATAGATATCCACACGCTTATCAAACTTTGTTCTGGTATATTGTTCGGGTGCCATGTATTCCGGCGTACCGATGATCGAGCCTGTCAGTGTCATCTGGCGCGCTTCAGCCGCATCCACGATCTTGGCGATGCCAAAGTCGGTCAGCATGGGATCGTCCGATTCTGTCAGCAGGATGTTGGCTGGTTTGACATCCCGATGGATGATGCCTTTTTTATGGGTGTAGGCCAGCGCTTCTGCCACTGGTGCGATCAATTTGGCTGCAGTGCGCCATTCCATCTGCGCACCGATGTATTTCTTGATCGATCCGCCGCGCAGTAGGGGCATGACCAGATAGGGGGTGTGCTTGTATTCGCCAAAGTCACTTACGGGCACAATGTTGGGGTGCGAAAGCTGCGCCATCTTCTTAGCTTCCACCCGGAAGCGTGCTATCGTACGCTCAATTTGCCCTGCGGGCAGGTCGTCCACACGGATGAATTTGACAGCTACTTCCACATTCAGGTTGGTATCCAGCGCTTTATAGACACGCGCCATGCCGCCTTCGCCTATCTGTTCTAAGATGTGGTATCTGCCAATATCTGTGCCGGGTTGAATGATCATTAAGTATCCTGTAAATTTTATGTTAATTTATTTTTAAAGATACACTGCGAAATAAACTGGCGAAATCTGTAAATTTCTTATCACCGCAGCGAGCTACGGAGTATTCAATAAAGAAAAAATATCCAATTAATTTATTATTTCTTATTCGGAATATCCCTGAGCAACTTGAATATTATCAAAATAAATCAAAGATCCTGGATCTGTGGAAAAACCAAAATTACCAGGATAAGTTGAAAATTCAAGTACCTCTCCGACTTTATTTTCATCTATAAAAATAGATAACTGTGAATTACTATTATCAATAGTAATCTCATACCATTTATCCTCACTAACATCGATATTGATTTCTAGTATGTTTAGTCCATTCCATTGGTTGAAATAAATCTGATTGTAGCGACAGGACATATTTAAATAATATCTTTCTCCTAAATTAATCGTAGCACCACCACCTGTATTAGTTCCGCAAGTCTCGATTTTTACACGATACTGAATTATTGTGTTATTCCATGAATAATCCCCGAAAGAGAATTCATCCGGATACAGATCAGATCCAATCATATCAATCGAAAGAACATGATTATATTCATCCTCCTCTTTGATCTGCCATTGGTGCCAGCCGGAAGGAATCTCACCTTTAATATCGCTTTCCTCAAAATTTTCTTTATAAAGAAAATCATTCGGTATAAATTGGTCCGAGAAAGCGCAGCGAAAACCGATGTTGTAGTACGGGTTATCAGAGTCGTTGTAGTCGCGATGAGCGGAGCGCGTGAGCCTCAACTCATCATATTGCCAAGAGCCGCCGCGAAGGACACGATAATTACCATTGAATGGCCCAGCTGGGTTACAGGCCGGTGAATTTGTGTAATAACTTTCATCATACCAGTCCTGCACCCACTCCCACACATTGCCAGCCATGTCATAGGCACCATAGGGACTAGCACCCCTCTCCCCATAATGGCCAACAGGAAATGTGTTTGGGAATTCATCACATTCTCCATAATTCGCTCGATTGCAATCAATTCCTTCGCCCCATGGGTAGGTCCTGCCGTCCGTCCCCCGGGCAGCTTTTTCCCACTCGGCTTCAGTAGGCAGCCGTCGCCCCGCCCACTTGCAATAATTTTGTGCATCATACCAGGATACATTCACAACCGGATGGTCGCTGTAATTACTGTCAATAAAATATTCGGTATCATACGGTGAATCACAAGCCTCATCATCAACGCATTGTTGATATTGAGTGTTGGTCACCTCGGTCTGGTCAATCCAGTAGGCATCTAGATACATTGTGTGGATGGGCTGTTCATCGCTATCTCCATCTTCTGAGCCCATCTCAAACTCACCTGCTGGCACATATAATAATTTCATCCCATCCATCTCTGAAATCATTTCAGAACCGATCTTTAGTGGAGAGACAATCACTTGGTTGGATAAACTGACGATTTCAGAAGTTTTAGTGTTCGTTGGTACTTCTCCACCGCCAAACAGCTTAATCCCTGCGAAAATGACGATACCTGCCCCAATAACACTCATCACACCAATCAGCGAGCGCGAGTCGAAGGGTTTTCCCCCCCATGGTTCTTTCATCTTCTTGTGTATGTCGGGTTTCTTTTTGATTTTTGGTTCCGCGGAAGCCAGTTTTTCAAGCGCAGCTGCGAAAGTACCCATATCTTTGTAGCGGGCATTAGGGTCTTTGGCAAGCGTCTTGAAGAGCACCTGTTCCACCTCAACAGGTAAGTCGGGATTGAGCGTATTAGGATTGGGTAACGGATCGTGCATTTGTTTGACGATAACTGCCATAGGTGTATCTGCAGTAAATGGCTTTCTTCCCGTAACCATTTCATACAAGACGATTCCCAGAGCATAGATATCAGCACGATGATCGAAAGATCTGCCTTCGCCTTGCTCGGGAGCCATGTATTCCGGTGTCCCCACGCCCATGCCAGTGGTGGTCAGGTCAAGCGTTTCATTGCTTTCGAGGATCTTTGCCACCCCAAAGTCTGACAGCATGGGTTTTCCTGACTCAGTGATGAGGATATTACTCGGTTTGATATCTCTATGTACTAACCCTTTCTTATGGGCATAACCCAGCGCGTCCGCGATGGGCAGAAGAATTTTGACCGATTCGTTGATAGACATGGATTGGGCAAGTTTCTCTTTCAGTGTTCCGCCCGGAAGATAGGGCATCACTAGATAGGGAGCACCCTTGTAATCACCATAGTCTGTTACTTTGATGATATTTAAATGGGTTAGTTGGGCCATTTTCTTGGCTTCAATGCTGAAGCGTTTGAAGATGCGCGGCAGAGAATCAGGAGGCAGGCTGCCCGTGCGGATGACTTTTACAGCAACTTCAGTCTCCAGCCGCGTGTCGTAGGCCTTATACACGACCGCCATGCCGCCCTCGCCTAGTTGTTCTAAGATGTGGTATCTGCCAATGTCTGTGCCGGGTTGGATGGGCATAATAATTTAATTCCCTCCATGGGATCTTTTCTAAAATGATTATATACCAGCGCGAAAGAAACTATAAAATATTTAAAACCAAGATGGGGGGCAAGCCCTCCATACCCCCTTAAGAATTTCAGAAGAGCAGAAAGCAGAAAATCAGAATTAAGGCGAGCGGGCACAACGAAAACCGTTGAAGTTGTTCGAGAAATCAGGATTGTAGAAGTTTCGGAACGCTGAGCGAGCTTTCCACTTATTACTGCCCCAAAAACCACCGCGCAATACCCGGGAACTGCCGCTATCCGGGCCAGTAGGATTGCTGCTCGGCGATCCTTGATAATAATTGTTGCCATACCAATCTGCGGTCCATTCCCATACATTGCCGGCCATATCATAGACACCATACGGACTGGCACCTTTTTCACCGTAATAACCCACCGGTGAGGTTTGTGGGAAATCACCACAGCCCCCATAGTTCGCCTGGCTGCAGGAGATAGTTTCTCCCCACGGGTAGGTCCGGCTGTCAGTTCCACGAGCGGCTTTTTCCCACTCAGCTTCCGTTGGCAGCCTCCGCCCTGCCCACTCGCAGTAGTCCTGGGCATCATACCAACCCACATAAACAACCGGATGATCATCATAATTGCTGTCATCAATGTAAGGCTGCTCGCAGGCGCCTGATTGTACACAGGCGTTATATTGCGCATTGGTTACTTCGGTCTGGTCAATCCAGAAAGCGTCCAGATAGATCGTGTGCACCGGTCGTTCATCACTTTCTCCATCCTCCGAGCCCATCTCGAACTCTCCCTCTGGCACATATACTAACGTCATACCGTCTTTCTCCGATACCATACTAGAACCAATCCCCAGTGCGGGGGTGGTTGTTTCTATTGCAATTTCTGTTTCTGCTGCCGCCAATTTAGGTTCTTCTCCACCGCCAACCAGTTTGATCCCCGCGAAAATGAGCAGACCCAGCCCAAAGGCACCCATTGCACTAATCAACCAGCGTGTGTCGAAGGGTTTTTTATCTGTCTTTTTTCTGGCTAGTTTTTCTTTTGGAGCATATTCCTTTTCAGGTACAACGCGGGCAGGTTCTTGTTTTGCAACCTTACTTTCGTCTTTTGGTAAATTCTCCAGCGCAGCCGCGAAGGCACTCATATCCGCGTAACGGTCATTCGGGTCTTTGGCCAGCGCCTTGAACAATACCCGCTCGGTTTCTTCTGACAGGTCGGGGTTGAGCATGGTTGGTTTAGGAAGAGGGTCACGCATTTGTTTGACGATAACTGCCATAGGCGTATCAGCAGTGAAGGGCTTTCTTCCTGTGACCATTTCATACAATACGATTCCCAGGGCATAGATGTCTGCCCGGTGGTCAAAAGATCTGCCTTCGCCTTGCTCGGGAGCCATATATTCCGGTGTACCGACACCCATGCCCGTTGTGGTCAGGTCAAGCGTTTCCTCACTTTCCAGCACCTTCGCTACACCAAAGTCGGACAGCATTGGCTGGCCGCTTTCCGTGATGAGTATATTGGAGGGTTTGATATCTCTGTGTATCAATCCTTCTGCATGCGCATAACTCAGCGCATCAGCAATGGGCAACAAAATATTCGCCGCTTCATCTACGGACAGTGGATCACCAAGCATTTCTTTTAGTGTTCCACCAGGTAAATACGGCATGACGAGATATGGTGCATCTTCATATTCGCCATAATCCATCACATTGACAATATTTGGGTGTGTCATGCGCGCCATCTTTATGGCTTCGATTTGAAATCGCTTTTGGATACGCGGGAGGGCATTAGGGCCAATATCTCCAACGCGAATGAATTTGATGGCCACCTCATTCTCCAGCCGCGTGTCGTAGGCTTTATAGACAATCGCCATGCCGCCTTCACCTAACTGCTCAAGGATGTGGTATCTACCGATGTCTGTGCCGGGTTGGATGGGCATATTTTTTCTCCTTATGGGTTTGTAAACACATTAACGCCCATGACAATAATAATTTTTGTGAAATATATTATTCACTCGTACATATTAATTAATTTTAAAGATAGTAACTTCATCTTGAAAAATCGGTTCGAACCGAATGCAATCTATAGACCTGTAATCTATGGCCTTCTCTCCATTCCCATCATAATAATACTTCACTTGATTCTCTTTAATCCATTCACACATTGTATCGGAATTGATCCCATCAGGGGGAAAAACCGAATAACTATTAGACATGAAATTCAACCAGCCTCCCCCATCCGATGGGACTTTCTCATCTCCCCACTTCATAAAATTAATTAAAAAAGATGAATTCAATTTGTTTTTTTCAATCCAATTGATTGCTGCCGCATCTTTTTCGTTAAATTTTATATTAGACGGTTGGATTAACACTGGAGACCACCACATACCAAGAAATCCAATTAACAACGAGATGATGAAAAAACGTATGTTTAGAGAATTAGATTTCCTTGACAAATAACGAATAACCTGAGTCAATAAAATGCTGAAAAAAAACGATGCAAACATCATTAATATGATCATCGAATTCATTAGACTGAATATAAATGTATCAAAAAATGTTTTTTGTAGGATTTGCCCTGCTATTAAAAGAAAAATAAAAACAAGACTCAAATCAAAATGATGTGGTTTTCTAAAACCGGATAAGAGAATATATATGAATGACCCAATAATTAGTATTTCACCGGCCCCCTTTAAAGATAACCCGAATATTTGCCAGACATTTTCTTCATCAGTAATTCTTTGCTGAATTAAATTTTCAAATCCATTTCCTTGTTCAATTGATAAAAATATATATACAAAAATAATAAACATTACTAAAAGAATTAATAAGGCTCTTTTACTCGTTTTTAATAAATGTAGATCTTTACTTTTATTAATATAATTACTAATTACACAGGCCAAATAGAATAAACCAATTAGATAAATTGAAGAATAATGGCAGAGGCCAGCAGTTATTATCAGTAAAACAATTAAAGGGAATGAAATTTTGTTTTTGTGTATCAATGCCCTGATCATAAGGGAGAAAATTGGAAGAATTAATATTATAGACATTAAAAACGGGTACCTTGACCAGTTTTGCAAATAGGCTGGGAATGGTGATATTACACAGAATATTAATCCCGAAAAAAGCGCTAGTTGAGGGTCATTTCTAAGTTCTTTTACAAAAGCATACATGGCCAGCCCGCTAAATGAACCCAAGGTCATTCCAAGTAAAAGGGATATTTCATAATCTTCCATTAGCCCCAAAGACAGCAGGGTTTTTACTGAAAAATGAAAACCTAAGTGGTATCCGCTAAAAATAGGGGATCGGGTGTTTTGAACAAGAGATCTTATAATCGATTGGTGTTTTAAGCCATCAACCCAAGGTGGTATTAAATTCGAATTATTAATAATTATTGTGGACAATAATGATGTTACGAAGATAAGCAAAAGGCTCAAATTCTGGTAATTACATTGCAAATGAAAGCAAGTTTTACTCTTATAAAATTTGAGAATTCCAACCAGAAGAACAATAATAATAATTAACCTGCCAATAAACGAATGATTTGAGTGATCAAAGGTGCTTTTCCATACCAATTCGATAAAACCCGAAATAACAAACGCACATAACCCTATAGGCAAGGTGAGAAGATAATAATCATCATTTTTTGAGTTTTTCTGTTTCAACGCAAAGATAGTTGATATTCCGATTATGAAAATCAAAAATGCCAAACCAATTATTTGTATGATTCTTCGCGAGGACAACATAATTGTATTGAGGAGCATTCCTGGACTTAGCTTTTGATAACTCATATAAGCTAATTCTTTTATGAAGGTTTTTTTACTGGTCACATTATTATGTGAATAAGAATTTAACCAAAGGCCTAAAGCATTTTGAGGTGCATTTGTTTTAAATTCAATAAAAACCTCCTGATTTAATACCTGACTTCTTGGGGGAATAGGGAATCGTATTTCCTCGTTAACAAGAAATCTTGTTATAGGATATCGACGGGAGCTAGCATAAATATCTTTCCCATCAATCTTAGCAGATACATCAATATAATATTTGAAAGGATCTATTTGCGGATCCACATAAAAAAAATATCGTAACGAAGAAACAGATTTATCAACTTCCATGGAAGTTGAAAGGGTATCTTGAGGTTGTAAAAACCACACGAGATTTCTCTGTGGTTTGGAAAACAGTGGAATTGGAACTTCTGCTGTTGCAACTAAAAAATATGAAATAATTACAATAGAGACCCAAAGAAATAAAAGGAATATTAGTCTTCTATGTCTCAAATAATGATATCTCTCTATTCATATTTGGATTTAATTGCTCCTGGAACTGTAATTTTCATAAAAAGCCTCATGAATTCTTCGTCATTTTCTGAGCGAAGCTGCCAATAGTTCGAATAAAAACCTGCGGAAAATGGAGCTTTAAAATCAATGTCAATTGAAATTCTTTCATCCGGTTTCACAATATTTGGAAGTCTGACATTATCTGGACCTGACAATTGGTCTCCATCGTCATAATGCAGCTCATAATTAGTATTCCAGACACAAGTACCTGTATTTTCGATCGTCCAAGATTTGGAAAACTCTGCTCCAGGTTTAAAGATCGTACCATCTGGTATTGTCTCGCTGATAAATTCCGCCTGATTGATACAATTAACTTGAATAGAGGAAGAGGTGTGCTCTGGTGTGTTGGTTTTGGCAGCTTCTGTGATACGCAGTGTTTCCGTTTCTACTGCGACAATCGGTTGGAGTTCTTCTCCGTCGCCAGCCATTTTGATCCCCGCGAAAATGACAAGGCTTAGCCCAACGGCTCCCATCAGCCCGATAAGCCAGCGCGTGTCAAAGATCTTCTCTTTTATTCTTTTCTTAGTCTTTTTTGGATTGCCCCTTGTTTCAGGAATTATATGTGTTTTTTGTACAGGAATACTCGCCACCTTTAGTTGGGGAACATATCTATCTTCTTTAGATGCCAATTCACCAAGTGCTTTTCCCAGTTCTTCCATTGTTTGGTAACGATCTTTCAGGTCTTTAGCTAATGCCTTGAACAAGACTCGTTCAATATCATCGGGCAGACCTTCCACAAACTGCGAAGGATGTGGGAGTGGATCTCGGGTTTGTTTTATCAAAACTGCCAAGGGTGTATCAGCCGTAAATGGTTTTCGTCCAGTAACCATCTCATAGAAAACAATCCCGAGTGAATAAACATCCGCGCGCTCGTCAATTGGCTTTCCTTCTGCCTGTTCAGGTGCCATGTACCCCGGAGTACCTATTCCCATACCTGTAATGGTCAGATCAAGTGTCTCTTCATTATCCAGGATCTTCGTTATTCCGAAGTCAGTCAGCATAGGTTCACCCGAATCGGTGATGAGGATATTGCTCGGTTTCACATCCCTATGCACCAGCCCGCGTTTATGCGCGTATGCCAGCGCCCGGGCAACTGATGTCAGCATGCGTGCAGCTTCCCCACACGGAATCGGCTTTCCGATCCGTTCTTTCAATGTGCCAGATGGTGCATATTCAAGGACCAGATACGGGATATTCTCAAACTCGCCAAAGTCAGTAACTTTGACAATATTGGGATGCTGCAATTGGGCCATCTTCTTGGCTTCAGTTTGAAAACGCTTGAGGGTTCGATCTCTGAATTCTGGGATAAGACGTTCAGTGCGGATAATCTTGACTGCGACTTCACTTTCCAGACGGGTATCATAAGCTTTATAGACGACCGCCATCCCGCCCTCGCCTAACTGCTCAAGGATGTGGTAGCGGCCGATGTCTGTTCCGGGTTGGATGGGCATAATGATCTAATTCCCTCCATGGGATCTTTTCTAAAATGATTATATATCAGTGCGAAAGAAATTATTAAATATTATTAACTGCGATGGGAGACTTGCCCCCCATACCCCCATTCAGAATTTCAGAACAACAGAAAGCAGAAAATCAGAATTAAGGCGAGCGGGCGCAACGGAATCCGAGGCTGTAGTACGTGAAGTCTGGAAGGCCGTCGTAGCGGTACGCTGAACGAGCGTACCACTCATTATTGTCCCAAGAACCACCGCGCAGTACCCGATAACTGCCGTTTTCCGGGCCAGTGGGGTTGTTGCTCGGCGATCCTTGATAATAATCGTCGCTATACCAATCAGCCACCCATTCCCATGCATTGCCGGCCATATCATACGCACCATACGGGCTGGCCCCCGCAGTCCCATAAAAGCCCACCGGAGATGTTGGTGAGAATTCACCATAGCCGCAGTCCCAATAGTTTGCCTGGCTGCAGAAGATGTTCTCACCCCACGGATAGGTCCGCCCGTCATCGCCCCGGGCCGCTTTTTCCCACTCAGCTTCGGTCGGCAATCTCCTCCCGGCCCACTCACAGTAATCCTGGGCATCGCCCCAATTCATATAGACAACTGGATGATCATCATAATTGCTGTTATCAAAGTGTGAAGTGTATGCAGGCTGCCCGCAAGAGCCTGATTGTACGCAGGCGCCATATTGTGCATTGGTTACTTCGGTCTGGTCGATCCAGAAAGCGTCCAGATAGACCGTGTGTGCCGGACTTTCATTGCTTTCCCCATCCTCAGAGCCCATCTCGAACTCCCCTTCCGGCACATACACCAGCGTCATGCCGTCTTTCTCAGATAACATACTCGAGTCAATCCCCAAAGCAGGGGTGGGGGTTTCGACGGCATTTTCTGTTTCTGTTGCCGCCTGTTTTGGTTTTTCTCCACCGCTAAAGAGTTTGATCCCAGCGAAGATGATCAGACCCAGCCCAAAGGCACCCATCGCACCGATCAACCAGCGTGTGTCGAAGGGTTTTTTATCTGTCTTTTTTCTGGCTAGTTTTTCTTTTGGAGCATATTCCTTTTCAGGCACGATGCGGGCAGGTTTTTGTTTTGTATGCTTACTTTCAGTTCTTGGTAGATTTTCCAGCGCAGCAGAAAAAGCGCTCATGTCCGCGTAACGGTCATTCGGGTCTTTGGCCAGCGCCTTGAACAATACCCGCTCGGTTTCTTCCGGCAGGTTGGGGTTGAGCATGGTTGGTTTAGGAAGAGGGTCACGCATTTGTTTGACGATAACTGCCATAGGCGTATCAGCAGTGAAGGGCTTTCTTCCAGTGACCATTTCATACAAGACAATCCCGAGAGCATAGATGTCTACCCGGTGGTCAAAAGATCTGCCTTCGCCCTGCTCGGGAGCCATGTACTCAGGAGTACCCACTCCCATTCCGGTCATCGTCAGATCGAGAGTCTCCTCGCTTTCCAGCACTTTCGTTACACCAAAGTCAGACAGCATCGGCTGACCAGTCTTGGTGATGAGTATATTGGAGGGTTTGATATCTCTGTGTATCAATCCCTCTGCATGCGCATAACTTAGCGCATCAGCAATGGGCAACAAAATATTCGCTGCTTCATCTACGGACAGTGGATCACCAAGCATTTCTTTTAGTGTTCCACCAGGTAAATACGGCATGACGAGATATGGTGCACCTTCATGTTCGCCATAATCCATCACATTGACAATATTGGGGTGTGTCATGGACGCCATCTTTTTGGCTTCGATCTGGAATCGCTTTTGTATGCGCGGCAAAGAATCAGGTGTCAGGCTTCCGGTCCGGATGATTTTGATTGCCACTTCGTTCTCCAGATGTGTGTCGTAGGCTTTATAGACGACTGCCATGCCACCCTCGCCCAACTGCTCGAGGATGTGGTATCTGCCAATGTCTGTGCCGGGTTGGATAGTCATAGGTTACTGTCCTTTGATTCTTCGTTGTTAGAGCACGAGTTTTTTACGCCATGTTTTCTATTTTTTCACCTTTAATAACGCATCGAGCCGTTTTTGCAATCCAACTGCTGGATCCTCGTTCTCATTCCATGATGCCGCGGTTTGCATGAGGACCGGACGCCCGCGCCGAATGATGAATCCTCTTCCTGGCGGCAAGCCGGCGGCCGGTTGGCCAAGAGGGCGGCGGGCGTTATTGAAATCTTCAATGCCCTCTGTGCCTCCTAGCAAGACGCCGCAGCCGGTCTTGCGGAAACGCTGCATAAAGGGGTCTTCATAATCCTTGGGCAACTCCGCTAGAGTGCCAGCGATCACATAACTAGTGCCAAGTTCGCCGCCCTGCAGGATGCAGTCTGCCAGCTGGTTGGAAAGTTCGGAAGCCTGCAAGTGAAAGCGCTCGTAATCATCGATCACCATCAGGATGTGCGGCCAATCGGCGTTCACTTTCAACTGGTCAAAAGTATCCGGGTTCTTCTTATACGCTTTTTCCGTTAGACCCTGGCGCTTCTGGATATCTGCATACAGCTTGCTGACTGCCTTGTCAATTTCAGCGCGTGTGCCGATGTAATCGGACACATGCGGGAAACGCCGGAAACTCGAAAGCGAGCGTGCGTGGAAATCTACTAAGATGATTTGCAATTCTTTGGGCGTGAAATTCCCCAACAGCCCCAGTAACCAGGTGCGTAGCAGTGTGGTCTTTCCACTTTGAGAAGAAGTGCCGGCGATCATGAATGCCGGGCCATCAGCTTCCAATGAGAATCCATCAGGGCTTAAATGTTCATATTCCTGTCCCAGCATAACTGCCAGCGGGCTTCGCTCGCCAAAATCGAGTTTCTGCTTTGCAGGCAGCGTCAGGTGATATGGCAACATGCGAATTGGTTCGGGACGGATGCCTTTCCAGGCATTGTCCATCGCTTCAGCGGTTCTGATAAGGTTTTCCGCCTGATCAAAATCGCTCTTACCTTCCACAGGCAGTGCCGCCTGGAAATCCAGCGGCGGATTGGCACGTAGAAGCCCATGTCCCGGGCGAAGACCTTTGATGGCATCTTCCTGCATACGCGCTTCGGTCGGCTGTCCAACAATACGGTAATACTCGGTCGTGTCCGCCTGGTTAAAGGTCACACGCAAATTTATGTTAGCAAACAGATCATTGGGCAAGTCACCCTGTAGCGGTGTGGCAACTGCGATATATAGTCCAGCGGCAGATCCACCGCTGACAAGCGTTGTGACTGCTTTAATAAATTCAGGTTCAAATGCTTGCCTGAACTCATTGAAGCTGTCAATGATCAAATATAGCGCTGGCAATTGCTTTTCCACCGGCACCCTGGCATTGTAATCTAACCAGTTATCCACTTTAGACATACGCAGCAGATCGTTGCGACGGTGCATTTCCCCGTAGATATGCTGCACAAGCCGCTCTGCCCGCTCTGTCTCCAACCGTGTCACCACAGCGCCTACATGCGGCAGCTTCTCAAGCAGTTTTA
This sequence comes from uncultured Pelolinea sp., assembly GCA_965195205.1. GTDB lineage: Bacteria > Chloroflexota > Anaerolineae > Anaerolineales > Anaerolineaceae > Pelolinea. The sequence goes on from CBDAFG010000025.1 coordinate 18,109, forward strand.
GCGCTGGCTGTCCACCAAAATCAAGGATGTACATTTGTGCTTGCGATGGGTTTTGTGTTGCTGCCAGCGACATCACCAGCGAACGCAACTGGGTGCTCTTGCCTGTGCCGGCTGAACCGAACAGCAGCAGGTGCCCACCGTGTGATGGTTCCACCTGCAAGCAGTACTGCTTCTGTTTTGAAGGTACATCGTACATACCAAGCAGCGGCCATACTCGCCCGGTCTTGTCATTCGGTGTTTCCCAATGGCGGCAGATCGTCCACTGCGAGCCGTCCCATCCACCGGTGAAATGGTCATTAAGCACTTCCGGCAGGTACAACCGATCTGGCAGTGGATCCGGCCAGATTGCGGGCGGGTGCTTGATGTTCATGCGCCGCGCCATCTCGTTCAGGTACTGCACTACTGCAGCGGCTTCTGTCGAAGGTAGAGGTTTTTCATCCTGCGGTTTGGCATGCTGCCCGGAAACATACAGCTCCTCGCGCTTACCGTCCGGCAGAATGCGTGTGATTTTGTTCAGGGAAGAAGGCTTCTGCAAGAAGGGCTGGTAAGTAGCTCCCGAATACGCAGATTGATAGAGCACGCGTGTGTTGGCTTTGAAATACGCCCGCCCGCGTAAAAGGTTGATCGCATCAGGGATGCCAATCATCTGGATGCTGTCCTGCGGTTGGCTGACTTTCAGGCAAATACGGAAGGACGAGTTCTGCAGGATCTCCGGGTCTACGGCAGATTCAATGTTTTGTGTGGCAAGGATCAAATGCACACCCAGCGAACGCCCCTGGCGCGCGATGCTGATCAACCGCTTGCTTTCCTCTGGATTGCGCTGTTTGAATTCAGCGAATTCATCGAAGACGATCAGCAGCCTCGGGAGCGGCCGTTTGACCTTCAGCTTACGGTATTCGTCAATATGCGAACGCCCGAAATTGAAAGCCGCGCGTGACTCTTCCAATACACGTTTGCGGTATTCGATCTCGCCGCCCAATGCCTGGATCACACGCTCCGCATAAGTTGCATTAGATTCAATGTCTGTGATCACACCCACCGTATGCGGCAATTTGGACAGTTCGTTGAACGCCGCGCCGCCTTTGAAATCGATCAGCGCGAAATTGATTTCATAAGGATGGTGGGTAACTGCCAGGCCTAGGATGACTGCCTTGAGCACTTCTGATTTTCCAGAACCGGTCATACCACCCAGCAGCCCATGTGGCCCATGCGCGCCATCACGGTCGTTCAGGTCAAAAATTAAATCCGAAGTGGCTGAAATGCGCCCGATTGGGGCACGCAGAAAGCCATGCGGAGGCGATCCGTTCCACCAGCGCTCGATCGGCAAAACCTCAACTGTCGGCGCGTTGAACATCTCCAGGAAGGTGATCACTTCCGGCGGGCGGGATGTATCCTGATCATCTTCCCAATCCACTTTCGCCAGCGCCTTTTCCAGCATCTCAGCCGGCTTGAGGCCCACAAAATCTCCCAGCGCTTCCCTTATATAGCCCTCGGTGCCTGTTTCTTCATAAAATAATTTTGAGCCGGAAATGCGAATCATCGCACCGCATTTACCTGGCACCTGGCTGGGAGCTGGGCTGATAAACAGCGCGTGGATGCCCAGTTCAATACCTTTTGACTGGATCAGCTCCAGCGCTGCGTGCGTATATTCTGAATCAAGACCATCAATCACCACTACCAGACGCGGCAGCGGAATCATTAATGCCCCCTGTCCTTCCGCATGCACCAGCTTGCGCGATTCTACCCACTGCTCCCGTTTATGGATTTCACTTTCTAACGCAGACATAAATTTTACGGATGGAATGCCAGCTATTTTCCCGCGCGGATATTTTAATAGGATTTTCATAAGAGGTGAGGCATGTGGCAATTTAGCCAGCCAGTTCCACTCTGCCAGCGCAGCTTCAATGCAGATCGCAGCAACGTTCACCTCTGTTGTCCAGTGGTGTGTGACTAACTGGCACAGGATCGCGCGCGCCACATCTCTTGTTTCACCGGGGATGCCGGCAATGCCGAGCGAACCCACCAACGGCAAGCGCGCCTGGATGGGTACTTCTTCCAATATGCTGTATTTCTTGCCAAGCTGCATGGCGAACTTGAACTCTTGTTCAAACGCCTCGTTTTCATTCTTCTTAACTGGATTATCTAGTTGGTAAGAAGCAGGTAGTTCTCCAATACCGATACGCGTGAACAGGAAATCCGTGTCGGTTGGGCGCCGTTCACCTAGCCGTGGATTATTGGTCTGTGCACGGCGCAGGCATTCAGATATATCCGGGTCGTTGTTCAGGCGAATCTCTTTTTCATCATGGCTCAGCTCAATCAGTCGGTTTTCCACCTGGCGCAGATCTGCCCGATACGAATCGCGCGCGCTTTCTACCTTTTTTTCATAGTTCCGTTTCTGGAACCATGTTGTCAGAAAGGTGCCGATATATGAAACTACCATGATTGGCATAAAGATCAGATAGCTGCTGCCCGATCCTGAATCACCCATCATGCTCATGATCAAAATAATACTGAGCAGCATGGCTGCCATGGGAAGCACAGCCATCAGCCAGTTGTGGCTCTCAGGCTTAGAAGGCACCGCGGGCATTTGGGGAACTTCAATTACCTCATCGGGCAGGGATTTCTGGATGCGCGGAGGGCGGTTAAAAGCCATAGTTTACCTCTTTATAAAATGGAAATAATTGACTATCGAAATAAATAATGAAGTTTAAGAATAAGTGCTTTTTATCAACAACTGCCTTTGCTTTTCAGTGGAGGCAGTTGTTGATGAATGTCGTTTTGGTTTACGCAGAATCTGCAGCACTGAAATCAGTCGCGGCATTTTTCAACAAAGTGCTCGCGTTTGTCAGCAGATCGGAAGAGCGTCGTGTAG
>CBDAFG010000026.1:0-7551 GCA_965195205.1 uncultured Pelolinea sp.
GATGCAAAAACTGAGTCACTGAATGATATTTGGAACGGTGAAAAATATACAAAATTCCGAATGGACCACTTTGATTTAACTCCCGGAATTAAATGCACTGAGCAGTGTGACATGAAATTAATCGGCAATTTCTTGTCCACTAAATAATTAATTATTGAAGTTTAATTCAGGAGCTATTCATGCAAAAGGAAATTAAGATCGGTAATCGCAAGATAGGGGATGGAAATCCCGTGTATATTGTCGCGGAGATTGGGATTAATCATAATGGTGATTTGGATACCGCAAAGGATATGATCCTTTCAGCCAAAGATACTGGTGCAGATGCAGTGAAATTCCAAAAACGTACTCCCGAGTTGTGTGTACCAAAAAAGCAGCGAGATATCATGCGGGAAACCCCCTGGGGGTATATCACCTATATGGAATATCGTGAAAGAATAGAATTTGGAGAGGCAGACTACAGGGAGATTGACCGTTATTGTAAAGAGATAGGAATTGATTGGTTTGTTTCTGTTTGGGATGAATTATCAGTTGACTTTATTGAAAAATATGACCCTTTGTGTTACAAACTTCCCTCTGCATCTTTAACTGACCATAAACTTCTTTTGAAAGTTCGTGATACTGGCAGGCCAATGATCATCTCGACTGGTATGTCCACGCTTGAGCAAATTGAGGCAGCGGTAGAAGTGATCGGTTTGAAGGATCTCGTGATTTTGCATTCTACTTCTAGTTACCCCTGTAATCCTGATGAATTGAATTTAATGGTTATCCAAACACTTAAAGAAAAATATGATTGCCCAGTTGGTTATTCTGGACATGAAGTGGGGCTTATTCCTTCGGTAGTCGCTGTTGGATTAGGTGCGAATATGGTGGAGAGGCATTTTACACTCGATCGTGCCATGTGGGGAGGAGATCAATCTGCGTCAGTAGAGCCGGGTGGATTCCGCCTATTAGTTAAATATATTCGGGTAACCGAGATGGCTTTGGGTGACGGTGTCAAGTGTGTTTATGACAGCGAAAAAGCGCCTATGAAAAAATTACGGAGATATTTGTAATTTTCCCAAAAATGGATATTTTCAATCGCATCCTTGGACGATTAAAGCGGGAAATTAATCTTCAATCTAACCGGATCCAAATCTGGCGGATTACGCGGTCTTTTTCGGGTGAATTGAATAAGAGTGATGAACCTCCTGTTGTTTTTTTCAATGCCTCAACCAGGTTGTCAGGATTAAGTCAAAATGCTGGTTTTTCACTAATAACCAGTTTGGCATTAAGAAAAAACAAAATACCTACTTATAGTTTTGTTTGCAATCGAGGACTGCAGCTGTGTGTGTTGGGTACAGATAAAATGGACCCATCCATAGAGCCCCCTTGTCGTGAATGTGTGCGAACTTCTCGTCTTATACTTGGAAAAACAAATATTCAACACTTTTCTTATGATGTCAACGAGGAAATAGAACGAGAAATAAAAAACCTAAATCTTGACCAGTTGATAACATATGTTTTTAAGGATATTCCATTAGGCAATCTTGTTTTACCTTCAATGCGGTGGATTTTACGAAGGCACCATTTAAAAGACACAAAAGAGAACCGGTCTTTGGCGCAATCCTATATCCAGTCTGCCTGGGTTGTATACCGCGATTTTTCTAAAATGATTGATTCCGTCCATCCACAAGCTGTTATTGTGTTTAATGGGATGTTTTATCCAGAAGCAATGGCGCGTCTTTCTGCCCAACGCAAGAAGATTCCTGTATATTCTCACGAAATTGGTATGCTTCCCTACTCAGCATTCTTCACGGAAAAAGAGGCGACAGCATATCCGGTTGATGTAGATAATAAGTTTCGATTATCAAAGGATCAGGAAGTGCGTTTAGATAATTATCTTACTGACCGCTTTGAGGGAAAATTCCAGACTGCGGGCGTACGGTTTTGGCCAGAGATGCGGTTTTTCAGTAAGGAATTTTTAGAAAAATTGAAGAAATACTCTGCAATGGTTCCAGTATTTACCAACGTGATTTTTGATACCAGCCAATCGCATGCTAACACGATTTTTGAACACATGTTTGCATGGTTGAACCTTGTGATTGAAGAAGTAAAACAACATCCTGAGATCTTGTTTGTGATTCGTGCACATCCTGATGAGGCTCGACCTGGAAAAGAAAGCCGTGAATCAGTATCCGAATGGGTTGCTATGAATGGAATAAAAGAAACCCCGAATATTATTTTTATTCCTCCTGATGAATATATAAGTTCTTATGAACTGATAAAACACGCAAAATTTGTGATGGTTTACAACTCAACGATAGGCTTAGAAGCATCTATTATGGGAAAACCTGTTCTATGTGCGGGAAAAGCGCGATATACACAGGTTCCAACTGTCTTTTTTCCAGAGTCAAAAGGTGCATATAAAGAGCTTTTGGAGGAATTCTTGGAATCGGATGTTGTTGAACATCCTGAAGTTTTCATTGAAAACGCACGGCGTGTATTATACAGTCAATTATTCCGTGCCTCTTTGCCTTTTGGTAAATTTCTTAAATATGATGGTGTGTGGCGTGGATATGTACGATTAAGGAATTTTTCTCCGAAATTATTAATACAAGGTCAAAATGAAACAATTAATGTAGTATTAAACGGGATAATAAAAAACCAACCCTTTATTAGAGAGATATGAAACCAGTCTGTTCAATAGTAATTCGTGCGTTTAATGAAGAAAGACATCTTGGCCGTTTACTGGAAGGAATTATTCAGCAAACCATCCAAGATGTTCAGGTGATTCTTGTAGACTCTGGTTCGACTGATAATACAGTAAAAATTGCAATAGAGAAAAATATTAATATTGTGAGGATAAAACCCGAGGATTTCACGTTTGGCCGTTCATTGAATGTTGGAATAGAGGCAGCGGAATCTGATCTCATTCTCATTGCAAGTGCACATGTTTACCCCGTATATCCTGATTGGATCGAGAAAATGTTAGAATCATTTGTCGATCCTTCGGTTGCTCTTGTTTATGGTAAACAAAGGGGAGTAGATGGTTCACAGTTTTCTGAAAGACAGATTTTCAATCATTGGTATCCTGATGTTTCACAAAATCCACAAGGTCATCCTTTCTGCAATAATGCGAATGCAGCCATAAGAAGAACTCTATGGGAAAAGAACCCATATAATGAGTCACTTTCTGGATTGGAAGATCTGGCATGGGCGAAATGGGCGCAGGAGAACAATTATAAAATTGTATATAATGCTCAAGCAGAAATTAAGCACGTACATGAGGAATCTTGGCAGGGGATAAAAAAGCGATATCTTAGGGAGGGGATGGCATTCAAAAGCATTTACCCACAGGAACGTTTTACATTATTTGACCTCATTCGCCTGTTTATTAAAAACGCATTTAGTGATATTCGCCAAGCAAAAAAAGAACGCATTTTACTGCGAGAATTTAGAGGAATATTAAGATTTCGGTGGCGGCAATTTTATGGCACATATTTAGGGTACAAGCGATCTGGCCCGCTGACCTGGCAGCTCAAACAATCTTTCTATTATCCTAGAAATAACAATTGTCACGCTGCTCATACTTTTGGTAGGGATGTACAGCCGATTGATTATCATAAAAATTCCGATACAATAGAATAAAAAGGACCTGGAGGGTTCATGCAATCTTTAAAGATAGTTGCGCTTGTACCCATGCGCCATCATTCACAACGTGTTCCACGAAAAAATTACCGGGAAATGGCTGGCAGACCTTTATATCATCATATTCTGAACACATTAAATGATTGTCCGGAGATTGATAAGATTGTCGTTGATACGGATAGTGAGATTATCATAGAAGGGCTCCAAGTAGATTTTCCTCAGGTTATGATAATTGAACGACCAACTGCTCTTCGCGCGGATGACGTTCCGATGAATGATGTTTTGTTATATGATACCGATCAGATACCAGCCGATTTATACTTACAGACTCATAGCACAAATCCATTGCTAAGGTCAAAAACCATCTCAAGCGCAATAAAATCCTTTCATAAACAATCTGGCAAATATGATTCGTTATTCTCAGTCACCCGCCTTCAAACGAGGTTATGGGATGAAAATACGAGACCCGTCAATCACGACCCAAATATCCTTCTTCAGACTCAGGATCTCCCGCCGATTTTTGAAGAAAACTCATGCATTTACCTCTTCAAAGCAGAAAAGTTGCGTGAACGGAGGAACCGAATTGGTGAAAAACCGTTGATGTACGAGATTAAACCTGATGAGGCTCTGGACATTGATGAAGAAACTGATTTTATGATCGCAGATATTATCTTAAAAAACCGGCACAGCTTGTAACTGGTATAATCCGACTGGTTAGGCTACGAATAGAGCTTTTCATGAATCAATACGCCATCTTATTATCAGCACCATATATGCTTCCATACACTGATCGTTTCTTGCCGATCTTAGATCAATTAGGGTGTGATGTAATTGTTCCGGAGGTTAATGAACGGCTATCAGAGGACGAAATATTAACGTATGCTGGAAGGTTTGATGGAACGATATGCGGGGATGATCGTTATTCTGGCAGGGTGATCAAGCAGTGTGCACCAAGATTGAAAGTGATATCAAAATGGGGGACCGGAATTGATTCAATTGACAAAAGTGCCGCAGATGCGTTGGGTATCCCTGTTTTCCGAACAACCAATGCTTTTACGGTACCTGTCTCAGATAGTGTGCTGGCTTATATTCTCGCATTTTCAAGAAAGCAGCCCTGGTTAGATCGAAACATAAAAAGAGGTGGGTGGAAAAAGATACCAGGCAAATCTTTATCGGAAAGCATTTTAGGAGTAATTGGTGTTGGTAATATCGGAAAAGCTGTACTGAAAAAAGCGCATGCTTTTGAAATGCGGTTACTGGGGAATGATGTTATACCAATCTCTCAGGAATTCACCAAGAAAATTAAAGTGGATATGGTGAGTTTGGAAGATTTATTAAGCCAGGCGGATTTTATAAGTATCAATTGCGATCTCAACCCTACCAGTCGGCATTTGATCAATGAGAAAATGCTATCACTTATGAAACCATCTGCGGTGATCATTAACACTGCTCGTGGACCAATTATTGATGAGACTGCTTTAATAAATGCATTAGAAAATAAAGATATTGCGGGTGCGGCTTTGGATGTTTTCGAAATAGAGCCGCTTCCGGATGACTCCCCCTTTCTTTCAATGGATCAGGTTATGCTTGCTCCACATAACTCTAACTCGAGCCCACTCGCGTGGGAAGCGGTTCATTGGAATACGATTCACAACTTATTGGTTGGTTTGGGCATACCACTTGACAAATTTGATGCTATCAAAAAAGAAAAAATGAGAATGTAGGAATAATGAGTGCAAGAAAAAAAGTCGTGTTAATTACCGGTGCTAATGGAGGAATTGGTCAAGCAGTAGTTGACTTATTTCTTAAAGAAGAATGGCAAGTTATCGGGGTTGATCGCCGGAAAGAAGAAGTGAAACAACCAAAAGAATTTCTTTTTATCAAGGCGGATATTTCTAATCCTGATCAAATTAAAAAAATCTATGCAAAAACTAAGCAGTTTAGTCCTGTGCTTGATGCTGTCATCAATAACGCTGCAATTCAGATATCGAAACCTATTCTGGAGACATCCGTGGAAGAGTGGGATCAGACTATGGCTTCTAACTTGCGTTCCGTTTTTCTAGGAGCAAAACTTGCACATCCATTTTTTCAGGCAGCAGGAGGGGGGGCAATTGTTAATGTGAGCTCGGTTCACGCAATTGCCACATCTGCAAATATATCTGCTTATGCAGCAAGCAAGGGAGGATTATTAGCCCTTACCAGGTCAATGGCCATCGAATTTGCCCCAGATAATATACGTGTAAATGCTGTACTCCCTGGCGCTGTAGATACTCCAATGTTACGGAGAAGCATGAAAAGAGGGCAATTCGGTGAAGAGTCGATTCAGACACGGTTAGATAATCTGGCGAATAAGACTGTGAATGGGCGAATTGGAACACCCCAAGAAATTGCTCAATCAATTTATTTCCTGGCAGATAACACTCAATCATCTTTTATGACGGGGCAAGCGTTGGTTGTAGATGGCGGAGCTACTGCCCGCTTAAGTACTGAATAAATATGGAAAATAACCGAACAATAATCAGCGATGGTATTCTTGTGTTAAAGAATTCGTGGGATTTCATCAATCGATTGCCTGAGTTAATAGAAGCAAGTCTTCACCCGTGGAGGCGGGATAGTATTAAACGTATTCACTCGTACCATAATAAATTTATCGGAAAGAGATGTTTTGTCATAGGTAATGGCCCCAGCTTGCGTGATATGGACCTCAAAAAATTAGAAAATGAATTCACTTTTGGAATGAACAGAATTTTTCTAATGTTTCCGGAACTTGGGTTTAAAACAAGTTTTCTTGTATCAGTAAATGACCTTGTGATCGAACAGTCAAAAGATGATTTCAATAAATTGGATATCCCTGCCTTTATTTCTTGGAGGGCAAGGAAGTGGTTGCAACCTCGGGAAAACCTTTACTATCTTTACACAACCTACACCGGAAGAAAATTTGCAAAAGATGTAACAAAACGTTTGTGGGAGGGCGCGACTGTTACATATTCTTGTCTGCAATTGGCTTTCTATATGGGTTTTACGCAGGTGATTTTGATTGGTGTGGATCATAGTTTTTCCACAAAAGGAAAGCCAAACACGACTATTGTTTCGAAGGGTGATGATCCAAACCACTTTCACCCAGGCTATTTTGGGAAAGGGTTTAGATGGCAGCTTCCAGATCTGGACACATCAGAAATTGGATACCAGTTAGCCATGGAGACATTCCAGAAGGATGGACGGGAAGTGGTTGATGCAACTGTACATGGCAAACTCACCATTTTTCCAAAAGCAAACTTCGAATCACTTTTTTAATGAAACCGAAAATTCCGCGTATTTCAATAATTACACCTTCTTTCAATCAAGGTCAGTTTCTGGAAGAGACAATTCGTTCAGTTCTCTTACAGGATTACCCATCTATTGAATACATCATTATCGATGGGGGCTCAACAGATAATAGTCAAGCAATTATTAAGAAATATAAAACAAAACTGGCATGGTTTGTTTCTGAAACAGACAGTGGACAAGCAGAGGCGATAAACAAGGGCCTAAGAAAGGCGACTGGCGAGTTTGTGGCATGGATAAATTCTGATGACATTTACACGATTGGAGCGATTTCGAGTGCTGTAGATAAGTTGAAATCAAACCCCGATTGTGGGATGGTTTTTTCAAATGTACTTTCCATAAATTCAAGATCATCAATTTTTAATACGATGTTGTACGGTGACTGGGGAGTACGTGAATTAATGCAATTCAATATCATCGGGCAGCCAAGTGTATTTATGCGGAGGAAAGCTCTTGAGGACGTGGGGCTTCTTGATCCAAGCTTCCATTACTTAATGGATCATCATTTATGGCTAAAGATTGCTTTAAAATATCCTATCAAACACTTCGATGAATTTTGGGCAGCGGCTCGTTTTCACCCGGCCGCAAAGAATATTGCTC
>CBDAFG010000027.1:0-19925 GCA_965195205.1 uncultured Pelolinea sp.
GAATATTACAATTACCTAAGGTTGCACTCAAGTATCGGTTATAAGACACCTATGGAAGTCCTTGAGCAGGCTTTGTTTCATCACAGGAGACCACACTATATATCTTGCTAAGTGGTACTAAAAATGGGGTGCACCTCAAAATCCCCCAATTTATTTCAAAACTGTCGCATTTTGTCACCTTTTGTCAACTAATTAGGCATCCATATTCAAAAAAGGTTCCTTATGAGGAATCCACATACATGATCTTGTGTTTTTGGGTGAATAGGGAGTGTCTAGTCGGGGCGAGAGGATTCGAACCTCCGACCTCTTGCACCCCATTCAGCGGCAGATGTGTCCACAGCGTATTATTATGTCCATTGTGTCCATTGTGTCCACAAATAGGCGAGAAAAGCGTCCATTGTGTTCACTGAGTCCATTGTTTCCACAGGGGTTGCACACGAATTGCACACGAAAATGGGAGAGGCGACTCAAATTGTCAAATATTGTTTTTCACCACTAATCTCGAAAGTGTCTACTTATGAGTGGTAAAACTTTTGGGGGCTTGACATCGCCACTGCCATTAAGTAGAACAGACGGCACACATGTGTAGTGCATAATGCTTCAATTTTAAATGTAATGCCTGTGGTTGGTTTCTATAAATATTATGCGTGTAAAAGCAAATCGAAAATATTATGGATTGAATTTGATTTTAGAAATAAGATAATTTATTGAAAAGCTTTGCCGGGAGGCTGTGTGTGGAAAAAATTTTTATAACAATTGGTATAATCGCAATTGATAATATTCTGTGATCTTAAAATTTTGGATTATTTAATATTATTATTAAGTTGCCTTGACAAACCTATCAAATTTTCTTATAAGTGATTGTGTATGGTCACAGAGAGCAAGAAACTTTCCAGGCGGGATTTCCTTAAAAGCAGCTTATTAAGCTTTGGTTCAATCTGGGTTCTCAGAGAAGGGCAATTCGCTAACCTTCAGGAAGATGCCTGGGCAGAAAATCAGGTTTATGGCCGGGTGTGCGAAGGAAAAGTAAACTTATTTCAGCGCCCAACCATCAACAGCCCAATTCTAGGCGCGTATTATGATGATAATATTGTCCCTTGGCTGCGCGAGGTAGTGGGAGAATCGCCTGGAATGGCAATTAGCCGCCGTTGGGTCGAGACGCCTGACGGATATATCTATGCTCCTCGCCTCCAACCAGTTCGTTACCTACCGAACGAACCCATCAGCGAGCTGCCAGAGATATCTCTCGTTAGAGGTATGTGGGCAGAAATAACCGTACCCTACGTACCTGTAGTAGTTTCCAATCCTCCTGCACGCGCACCTTGGCTGGTCGGAAATCCATTCACCCGTTTTTATTACAGCCAAGTTTTCTGGGTAGATGATATCAAAAAAGACACGGAGGGCAGGACTTTTTATCACGCTGTACAGAAATGGGGCTACGGTGACAAATTTTGGGTAAGCGCCGAGGCTTTTCGGCCGATAATACTAGAAGAATTGTCATCCATCCATCCCCAAGCTGAAAACAAGCGTATTCTTGTCAATACCAGTTATCAGACTCTTTCCTGCTATGAAGACAATCGCGAAGTGTACTTCTGCCGCGTTTCCACCGGTGCAAAATTTAACGCTTACGGTGAAGCCATCGATAAATGGGCTACTCCTTTGGGGGCACATCGTACCTGGCGTAAACTAATTTCTCATCATATGAGCGGTGGGGTGAGTGGAAGCGGGTGGGATCTACCGGGCATAGCTTATACAATTCTATTCTCGGGAGGTGGACAAGCGATCCACTCGACCTTCTGGCATAATGATTTTGGCACACCGCGGTCACGCGGATGCATCAATGTTGCACCAGAGGATGCCAAATGGATTTTCCGCTGGTCTGAACCACACATTCCCTATGAAGTGGGTGATTTAACTATCTCAATGCCCGGCGGCACAGTAGTGGAAGTGTATGAATAATAACTGATGAAAATATCATTTATTAACGCCCCGTCGCGATTTGACAGCACCCTTCGGGGCGAACGCACAACCTGATTCGAAGTCAGCATATCAAAGTGTCCAAAGCGTTTATTGCCTGCCACCCGCATGGGTGGTGTGCACCTGCCTGCCCTCCGAAGGGGAGGTATCATCGGCGTTGCACCGGGGTTGCACCTAAAAAAGAGGGAAGGCGATTTAAAATATAATGGTTTATTCCGCATCCATCAACACCATGAAGGTGTGCTTGAGATGCAGGTCAATTCCAAGGTAGAATGGTTACATAAGCGTTCCTCCTTCTCTAAACTTGTTGTTTGCTTACTTCAAGTTTAGAAAACTGGCGGGGACGCTTTCATAGTATCACCCGGAAAGGCGACTTATAATAGTTTTTCCATTAATTATCCATAATGAAATATATGATTTACCGACCCTCTTTGCTTCGCCAACAGAAAGCATCATCGAAGTGGCGAAAACACGCAAAGTTGATCTGATCATCATGGGGACACGTAGGCTAGGGTCGCTGTGCGGCTTATTGCTCGGTAGCCAGATTCACAAAGTGATCAGTCTGGGTATATGCTCGTGCTTGCGGTGAAATAACCCGAGTTACACTCAATCCCAACAAACACATAAAGCAACAAACTCTCAGGATGTTGCGAGCATCTGCGGTATTGAAAATGCTCTTCCCATCCGATATACTATACATAACATACAATAATAATGCTACCCTTATTTGGGATCTACTGATCTCCACCGTGATCGAATGAATCTAAAATCGTTTACGAAAATCCTTGCTTGTGTCTTTGCTGCCCTGCTCATTACATGCTGTACAGAGCAAACACAGTCATCCCCAACCCCCATTTCACCTCTTGTTTCAACCACTGAACTCGAAGCTATTATGGATGACGAGCAATTCTCACAGGCTCACCAGCAGCTAGTCGAACACGCGATCGCCACCCAGAATTTGAAAGATGAAGATGTCATTCGCGCTTTCTCTGCTGTCCCCCGCCATCAGTTTGTTCCACCGGAGTATCTCGATATGGCTTATGAAGACCATGCCCTGCCAATCGGCTATGGGCAGACCATCTCACAGCCCTCTCTGGTCGCATATATGACCGAAATCCTGGAATTGAAACCCGGACAAAAAGTGCTCGAGATCGGTACTGGCTCCGGCTATCAAGCAGCGATCTTGGCAGAACTGGGTTTTGTGGATGTCTACACGATCGAGATCGTGCCGGAGTTGGCAGAAAACGCTTCCAACCTTCTGCGGGCACTTGGGTATTCCAATGTGACCGTAAAACAAGCGGATGGATTTTATGGATGGGAAGAGTACACTCCATTCGATGCCATCATCGTCACCGCAGCCCCGGACCACCTTCCTCCTCCATTGGTGGAGCAGTTGGCTGATAATGGACGTTTGGTTATCCCAATTGGACCTCCCGGATGGACCCAAACATTGTGGAAATTTATCAAACAGGACAATGAATTGATTGGCTACAACATGGGTGGTGTGGTTTTTGTGCCTTTCACTGGTGAGGGAGTTCAGAGCGGCGCCCAAAATCAGACACCATGATCCATGCGCCCAGGTAGCAGATCATTCCCACGGCTATAGTTCGGTTGAATCCAAAGCTAAGCGACAGCAGAGAGGATAGGATTGAAGCGATCACGGAGGTGGATCCGTTCACTGCCCATAACCATGCCACCATTCCTTCCGCGCAATTTTTCTCATCTAGAGAAATGGATTTCCGCATCCATTCCAATCCGGCTGGGAAGGGAATACCCATCAAAAACCCAATCGGTGCAACAGAAATGATACTAACGCTGATCCGCACAGTCAAAGGCAATCCCAGCGTTGCGTGCAGAAGCGCTGGTAACAGAAACAACCATCCAGTTAGAAAAACCAGCAGGATCAATAGAGCAGCAGAGACCGACATTATTTTGCTTCCCCATCGACTGCCAAGCCCCGAAAACAGCAGCAGGGAAAACAGCACCACTGCCATCGCATAGGTTGGATGATCTAAATACAGGATAAACTGCTGGATCATTGGCATTTCAACCAGTAGAAAAGCCAGTCCGATCATACCAAAATAGATAAATATCCTGATGTTTCCTTTCACGGGCGGATTCTTTGTTCCTTTTTTTACTATAGCAGGCAGGATAATTAGAACGCCCGCCAGGATGACCGCTAACCCAAATATCGCCAGGATGACCAGAAAGCCCGCTCCGCCGAATGGCTGCCAGGTAGTGCCCAGTGACCGCCAGATCCCGCCTATCTGAGACCATTTGAAATAATGCCCGAAAAAGGGGTGATCATCCACTGGAGGACGTACATCATACATATACTGCTTATAAAAAACACCTCGCTGTTTATTTTTGAGCACATCAGCGAAAGTTTGGAAATAAACTTCTTCAGGCAGGATATTGTTGCGGTTTATCTCCTCAAGCTGGATATCCGATGCAAATACCAGGTCGAATGCTTTCTCATCCACAAAAGTTCGAATCAACGCAAGTTCCTTAGAATTAAAAGTTCCATTCTTCACAAGTAGTGTGCCGGTGTTATAGCCCCGCAGGGCTACAATTTGCTTTTGCGGGTCTTCGCCGCGCGCTTCTAGTGTTGAAACTGCCAGTGTAAAAGTTCGCAGCCATTCACTCGGCTGATCCTGCAGCCATCGCGTCACTACCAACAACCCATCTTTTTCCAGGCAGTCCAGCATGTCGCTGAAGGATTCAAGAGTATACCTGTAATCTTCTCCAAGGCTATACGCTCCAGAGTTTACCGGATGATAGCTGTTTGTTAGAGAGAGCTGGATGACGTCAAAACGATTATTCGTGCTCCGCAGATAGCTGCGCCCGCTCGAAACAGCCAATTCCACATCCGGCAGGTTGTAGATATCCGCCGCCGCTTCAATCACCAGCATGTTTTCCTCCACAGCCGTAATATGTCGAGCGTCTAATGCCAGCGCTGTCAGTAAATCCATGCCACCTCTCGACCCCAAAATCAATGCTCGCGCTTCGGGCCGCAGATAGAATGCGATTGCCGCAGGAAGATATCCAGCGAAAACGATATCGGATTCTGCGGGCATGAGAGCGCTAAGGTTGTCTCCATCGATATACAATCCCTTGATTGGCGGCAGCTGTTCCAAGAATCGGTAGCTCAATCCCGGAACGGAATGCAGGCTTGGACTGTGCACCACATCCACTCTGGAAATGGCATTCCATCTGCTGGAGATGATTTCCGCTTCAGGATTCTGCAGCGCATAGGAAATACCTTTATAGGGAGAAAGATTCAGTTCCATTATTTCTAATCCACTATTCGTTCCGATCCGAAGCCCTATGTCCATCATTGAGAAAACAAGTAGTGAAAAAATTACCACTATTTCCACAACATTCTGGACACTTTTTCTATTCGGACTGCTTTGGCTGCCTAACAAGAAAGTAAAAGCAGACACCCCCGCCAACACGCTGCTCAATGCCGCTGTTCCCTCCCCGCCTATAAAGTTGGGCGCCAGCACCGCAACCAGGCAGCCGAACGCGGAGCCCATCAGGTTTAACGCATACACACGCCCGCCCGATTGCGTCTGCCTGGACAGCAAAAGGCTGACGATCATCCCGTTGAAAAAGAAGGGCAAAGCTAAAGCTGTGTAATGCAGCATCAAAATTATAATTTGCTTGTGGTCCAACGCCATGCTGAACGAATCAAATGGCATCAAATTGATCAGCAGGTATGATCCCAGCATACTCAGACAGGTTCCAATCGCCATCCATGCCAATCTTCGGCCGAGCGGTTTATCATTTCCATTCCTGAACACAGCCAGAAATGTTCCGCTCGCTCCAACGCCCAACAGCGCGATGCTCACAACCATAAAAGCAAAGTGGTAGAAATGCGAGACTGAATATAAGCGCGTCAGGTTGATCTGAAAGCATAAGCTCGCTGCGGAAATGATGATCAAGCCCATTTTCTGTAGTGTGTTCATCTGAAACGCGGGTTTTGATATTAAGGAATTTGATCTATCTTGCATTATATTCAGTATATAACCAGCTCCTTTTCAAAATCTAGATTATTTTGTAAAAATGAATTTTGAAATTCATTATAAAGTGAAAATTGTATTGGATACAGAATAACGATGTCTTATTTGTTTTAGATTACCATATCAAAGTTCCCCCCTTTAATGGCGCGGTACTCCCTCACTTTCTGCGACCATTTGATTTTTAGAAATAATGCCAATCTTCTCCATCTAGAATCTTAGAAGTGACCAACCCAATCAGGTCAGCAGGATCTGCCTCCATTCCCTTAATATCATAATGGATAGGGATTATATATTTTGGTGATATTTTCCTTACCATTGTTTGATAAGTTCAACAGTGCTTGGCCTGGAAAGTGGTATGGTTATTCTGGAATGTTTGTTTTTAGTGCGATTTGTGCTTTATTTAGCTTTTTAATATTGGAAAAAATGGCATGTGAATCAAAAAAAATGAAAAAAAATGATTTTAAGAATTCAAAGAATTATTAACTAGCCTTTACTAACTGATCTATACTAAACAACCATATTAAATTATATTATTGCTTTAAATTTCCCAATAAATTTCCCATTCATAAGGCGTCCTTTTTGGGAAAATCGGGATGACATTCCCCTGACCTAAAACTAACCCAGCATTTTTTATCTCAAGCCAAGGTGAGTTAATTGCAATTCCTGACGTTGCACCGTTTCTCTCACCGTCTTGATAAAGTGTTTGCGAAAGTGACTTGTTTTATTTCCCGTATATTTCTCACAACAACCTGCCATCTCTAAACGGGAAAGGCGCCCCCGGCGCGACTCGAACGGGCTTTGAATTCACCGTTGGTGAGTTCAAAGGTCTTTGGTTTGAATTACCTGATTCGAAGTCAGGTACTCAAAAGATAACCAATTCAATTCCATTACACCCAATTAATAGGGGGCTGCTATTAAGCAACCCCTATATATGGTCGGGGCGAGAGGATTCGAACCTCCGACCTCTTGCACCCCATGCAAGCGCGCTAAACCGGACTGCGCCACGCCCCGAGAACGACGGTGATTATACCATCAAGTACTGAAATCTAATCCGTATTCTGGATCGGGACGCGCCCATACGCGTAGAAAATGGGGACGAACCAGATCGCATCTCCCTTAGACGCGCTGGCTTCAGCGCGCGACAGGAGTGCTTCCAGTTCATTTGCTGGCGTGACACCTGAAAGGTCACGTCTGAGCAACTGCCAATCATTCGTGAAAGAGTCAATTTTTGAGCCTGGTTTCCACTGGGCGCTGATTATGCCAGCATTGACATCATCTAGGCCGCAATCAATGAATAGCGTCAGCAGGCGGCGTCCTATATTCACATCTGCTCCTTGGGAGTGTAGGGCCTGAGTCTGCATATCTCCTAAACGTTGCAATGCCTCGGGATGATCAATGCGCCCGCCATAATCCGGTTCCGCTAATGCGAGCACATAACCTCCGGGTGCGGTGACGCGGGCCATCTCACGCAGCGCGGCGAGTGGATTAGATACCCACATGAGGTAGAAGTGGCACAGACTGTGGTTAAAGGAATTATTCTGAAAAGGCAGATGCAGCCCATCTGCGCATGCGAATAGGTACGGGATTTTTGAAGATAAGAGTGTCTTGAAGTCGAGATCGATGCCGGTGAGATGACTGTACCCCTCTTCATCTAACTTTTCAAGCACAGCTCCGCTCCCGAAACCGGTTTCTAAAAGGTGGTCGCTGCGGGATATGCCTGATTGCTTAAAGATGTATTTGCGTGCAGCATCTGTCCAGCCAGCTTGCTGTCGGTAGCGCGCGTGCCAAAAGGGTTGGTCGCTTTCCACGGGCTTTTAGTGATGTTTCCAGATCTTCTTCCAGGGATCGGTCAGCATATTGCCCAGCACCTTATTGATGCCCTGTGTCGGGAGTACATCCCCGTCTGGTTCAACATACAGCCACGCTTTACCGGCGCCCTTGGGCGCGGTTTCTTCGCCTGATTCCAATTCTGCTGCCACAGGGTGGAAAGCGGAATACGGCACAGGCAGGTCCCACACTTGATGTAGGGTTAGATTGGAAGCTTTCTGGCTTGCAGCCGCAAGTGCGTCTGCTAAATCATGGGATTCTGCGCTCAATGAAACACTGGTGACGTAGTTATTTGCGAGTTTCTCTAGCAGAGCAGGAATATCTTTCTGGTTACTCTTGTTGAGTGTGATGTGAACAGTAACAGCTATATCTTCTGGCATGAGGTTCTTGAGCGCTTTCCAGAAAACATTTTTCTCCGGCTGGCAGAGCAGCATGATATGGTCTAGTCCGTTTTGGAGGAGACGGTTCATGTACTTTTTATCGCTGAATTTGAGTCCATCGGTCAACAAACCGCAAACAATGCCGAGATCTTCTGCTGATGCGATTAAATCCGGGAGGTCATCGCGCAAGGTGGGTTCTCCGCCCGTGAAGATAACGTGGGGTATGCCAACTTCCAATGCGCTATTCAGAACTTGCTTCCATTCATCTGTGCTGAGTTCTCGGTCGACACGTTCTGTGGGAGCTGCTTTTGCGTCCATACCTGCTGAAACTTGATAGGTAAGCGCGCAATCCAACCGATAAGGCGCGGAGATCTTCTGTGAGTAAGGGGCGACGCGCTCCATTTCAAGATAGGTGACAGGATCAAGGTCCTCGGTGTGTATGAGCGTATCAATTTTAGACAGGAATTCCTCCATATCACGTTTTGCCTGCCCAACGGAGACATCATAACGAGCGGCAACCATCGGCGGGATGTCTTCTTCTTTCATGCCGTCAATGAAATAGTATGCATATTCAACAGCCGTCCGGTTGAGATGCAAAACGGTGCTGGCATTAATGATTAAAATACCGGTACCGTCTGTTTCAACTCTCAGGTGAAGTTTATAAGGAAGTGCTGAATCTTCAGATGCCTGGTACCTGAATACACCGGTGGGAATTGGCTCAATTTCGTTGAATAAGCCATCAAAAAAACCCTCAATTTTTGCAAACATAACTCCTCCTTAGCTGTTTTTAAAACGGAAGCGCGTTTATTGGCTGCGGCCGCATTTCTGGATTATTCTCAAGATGCAGAGGGCAGCCTGCGCCGCATGTTTCCATCAGGTCACAGAAGCGGCATGCTTCCGGTGCATAGGCGCGGTCACGGATTGAACGGGCAAGTTCATGGTTCCAGATAGAATCCCAGGGATCGGTCAGGAAATTACCCAGCGAATGATAATAGGATTGGCATGGCAGAACACTGGCATCAGGTTCGATGCACATGTTATACAGCGCAGCCGTACAACCCTTGACACCTAAATTGCTTTCTATTGGGTTAAAGTGACAGTACATGGTGGGTGTGTACCAGATTAACCGCTGTCCGCTGTCTTCCACATGTGTTTTTGCTATTTCGAGAAGTGCTGGCAGCTCATCTTCGGAAATAGATTCATCTACCTCGGCACCTCTACCGGAATAGATAAGCCCGTTTAATCCTACAGTTGGTACGCCCAATGCGGATAAGAATTGCAGTGTGTCGGTGAGAGAAGCGCTGTTGGACCGCAAGAGAGTGGTGTTTGTCATTACATATAAGCGTGATTTCAAAGCGTTTGCTATTCCCGCTGTGGTTTGTTTCCATGCGCCATTAGCAGCGGCAATGCGGTCATGTATCTCCTGATCATGTGATTCGAGCGTGATCTGCACATGATCAAGCCCTGCAGAAACGAGCGATTCTACATAATTTGGATCGCTTAATTTCCGCCCATTGGTATTTAGCCCAGTTATCATTCCTAATTTTTCGGCATGTTTGATCAATTTGGGTAAGAAATCAATTAAAGTGGGCTCACCACCGGTAAAGACTACGTGTGGAATTCCAATATCCCATATGCGATCAAGTACTTTTTTCCACTGCACAAAATCCAATTCGTTTTTAGCCCGATTGGCTTCGTTGTAGCAGTGCACACAGCGGTTGTTGCAGCGGTAGGTCAATGCGAGGTCCATACGGTACGGCGCGGAAGGATGCTTTGAGAAGGGAGCTAAAGTGTCTAGATTAAGATCACAGATTGGGCAGGTGTCATCCATCGGGGAAATAATGCGATCAAAATCCTTTTTAAATTGAATGAAATCTTCCAGAGCCTGTTTTTTCTTGACGTTAAAGGTAGATTGCAATTTTTTAATAATCACATCATCATTTGCTTCTTCTAAAATATAGAATGCCATCAATGCTGCAGAGGGATTGAAGTGGAACAACTGATTAGCATTGATGAGAAGAACACCATACCCATCATCTTCCAGGCGCAAATGGATGCGGTTCTTATAGTCACCAATATTCCGTTTATATTCATATATACCGGGACTAATTTCTAACGGCCTAATTTTCACAGGTTGCTTGTCTCCTCTTGATCGAAGAAAACGCCCATTAGCGTCCGCCGCCGGCACATGCACAGGCGCATCCCGCACAAGCGCAGGCACAAGCGCAACCGCCGCTTCTTCCACTTCGGCTGCTTGATCCGAATGTACTGGAAGAGGTTCTTAGCACTGGATTGGTCTTGTTGGTTACACCGGTAGTAAATGCAGCCATTTTGCCGACTACACCCGCAGAAAAGGCGGTGACTGTGTTTGTTACTGAGGCAGCTGCATCTGAACCGGGCAGGCGGGGCAGGGTGATGGTCTTCGATTTTCCGCCGGATGGCATCGAGGGTATAGACCTGCGAGCAACAGAACCGCCTACTGAGCGGCTGGTGGATGAGGCGCTGGTCGTGGGTGAGCGTTTGATGCTTGGGACTACCCGCCACCACCAAAAGGGCATATAAGTTGGTCCACTGCCAAAAACGCGCCGCGTGCGCTGGTCATAATCCTTATCTAACATGGTCCAATCGACAGCATCGGAATACTTTTCGGCACGCACTTCAGGCGTTTCGGCTTTTTCTACTTGCTCCCACGCTTTGTTAATGATCTCTTCATAATAATTTATGGTCTCTTTTCGGCTGAAACCTTTCATTTTGGTGCCGATGCTCTTAACCAGTGCAACCATCATGTCCTGAAGTTGCTTGCGTCTGGCATCTGATTTTGTTCCCTTGAATGAGTTTAAAAAGCTGACTTCGTAATCCCTCAATCTGTCAGGTAATTTATCTTCTACTTTTAATTTCAATGGATCACGGGTGATCACCTCGCCAGCACCTTTTTTAAGCACGCTGAACAGGATCATCGTGAGAATTTTATCCATTGGTTGTTCAAGGAGAATGGCTGCTTCTACAGATGTTAAACCGCGTTTTATTCCATGTCCTTCAATGGCAATCTTCGGGGGTAGATATTTCAGTTTACGTTTTTTCGCACTCTTGGCGGCAAGGTAGATAACTAAGACTAAGATGCCAGCGAATCCACCACAGCAGGCAACCGGGATGATCGTACTTAAAAGATCAGATGGGTTGAAAGTTATTGTTTGCTCAGTATTGATCGTTTCTATTGGTATGAAACGGGATGGAAAAGCGATCCCAAATTCGTATTTTCCTGACGCGGATGCTTGTGTGAATGCCCACTGATATAAGATGCGGTCCTCATCATCATAACCAGAAGCGGGGACTTCGTCTCCCGGCCAATTTTTTGGTGAAAACCAAATCGGGTCCTGCTCTGTCAGCCCCTGTGGAAGATGGAAGGTGACTGTCATATCGCTGGTTCCACCCACAAAATCGGACGAGAAATAATTGGGTAGGAAGCGCATAGATGTAAATTCTTCTTCTGTCTCATCCACCGATGCGAAATAAAATTGCCCACGGACGTTCTTGGCGCGCATATAGACAATACCGCTGCTGCCAGCAGGGATCGCGTTAGCCCCTAATCCAAGCGCGATGCCGTCCACATATAGTGAATCCTGGATATCCGATATGTTCTGTCCGTCTATGGTTGCGGTGATATCTCCTAAGCTATAGGTACTGTTGCCGGGCATACCGATATCAACAAAGTCGATGACGTGCGCTCCCGGTGCGTTTTGGAATAGATAAAAATACTCAATTGTGATCGAACCATCAGGTTCGATGAAAATATGAATATCCTGCTCTGGTACTTCAAAGAAATAATCCTGCGCGAATACAGGAGAGATTATTGAAACAAGCAGGGAAAGGGAAAAAAGCAGAGATATAAATTTATTTTTCATGAATATTCCCTTCATTACCATTTTGGTTCTTCAGTTAGCTGATAGGTTGTTGAACAATAAGGACAAGTGACCATTGGGGCACCTGCCACTAGTTTTATGTCTTTTTCAGTTAGAACGCCGCCGCATGATTCACATTTGATGGTATCCATACCAACTTCACCTGGAAGGTCAATGTTTACAGTTACGTTTTGGGAAGATTCACCAGGAGGTCCAAGTCGTGTGGCTAAAAAAATTATAATGAATCCAACCCCGGCCAATCCTATTGCAATAGGTATCAGATTGAATCCGCCGCTTCTTCCACCGGAACCCAGAAAGAAAAGAACAGAAAATAATAATGCAAAACCAGCAATCACAAATAAAATGATCTTACCTGCTTTCATTTTGCCTCCATAATTGATATTAAAGAAATAAACGATATTTTTATTATATACGGAAATTCAATGCCAATGGTTTTCAACAACTGGAGTGAAACTTAAAGATTGCTATAATTCACCATATGAAGAATGGTGAGGATCTTAAGAAATATACTGATTTAAAGAATGAGATCAATTTTCATAATTATCGATATCATGTTTTAGATGATCCAGTGATAAGCGATTATGAATTTGATCAACTGTTTATAAAAATACACAAACAAGAGGAAGCACACCCTCAGTGGATCATGCCGGATTCTCCTACACAGCGAAGTGGAGCCGCACCAGCTGAACGTTTTGATAAAGTAAAACATCCCGGACGTATCTTAAGCTTAGCAAATGCATTCTCAGAAGATGATCTGCAAAGTTGGTTCGACCGAGTCATTAAACTTGATGAGCGCGTGCAAAATGCTCAGTTTGTTTTAGAACCAAAGATAGATGGACTAACTGTTATTTTGCACTATCATAATGGTATTTTTATAAAAGGGGCAACACGTGGAAATGGGGAAATTGGGGAAGATATCACCCAAAATATACGCACAATTAAATCAGTTCCATTGAAAATTCCAGTTAACGACACTTTGCTAAAAGTGCCAGAAACATTGGTTGTCCGTGCGGAAGCGTATATTTCTAATGAGGATTTCATTCGCTTAAATGAGCGATTTACTCAGCAGGGAAAAAAAACTTACCAAAATCCGCGAAATACAGCGGCTGGATCAATGCGTTTATTAGATCCAGTTGTTGTTTCAGAACGCCCGCTGCGCATCCTGGCTTATGCGATAATCGCTGGCAATCCAAAAACAACGCAATGGGAAACACTTGAGTACTTAAAAGAACTTGGCTTTCCAGTTTCAAGCATATCTGAGAGATGTGCCAGTTTTGATGACATGATTAAGTGCTCACGGAACTGGACTTCGTATAGAGATACAATTGGGTACGAAATAGATGGTGTAGTGATAAAGATTGATGATTTGAGAATAGCAAAGGATTTGGGCTTTGTAGGGAAAGATCCACGGGGAGCGATCGCCCTAAAATTTCCTGCCCAAGAAGTAACAACGCAGCTGCTGGACATTGGTGTAAAAGTTGGGAGGACTGGAATATTGACCCCTTATGCTATCTTGAAACCAGTTGAGATCGGTGGTGTAGTAGTAAAGCGGGCAACCTTGCATAACTTCGATTATATTGCTGAAAAAGATATTCGCATTTATGACCGGGTGCTTTTAAAACGAGCGGGTGAGGTAATCCCATATATCATTGGACCCATATTAGGTGCAAGAAATGGGAAAGAGAAAAAATATTTACCTCCGACTGTTTGCCCTGTATGCCATATGCCCGTGGAAAATGTTCCAAATGAGGTGGCATGGTACTGTGTGAATAATGCTTGTTCTG
Organism: uncultured Pelolinea sp.; assembly: GCA_965195205.1. GTDB lineage: Bacteria > Chloroflexota > Anaerolineae > Anaerolineales > Anaerolineaceae > Pelolinea. The sequence goes on from CBDAFG010000027.1 coordinate 13,911, forward strand.
CACAGATAACTCGAAACATTGAGCACTTTGTATCTCGAGACGGAATGGATATCGTTGGTTTGGGAATTAGGGTTGTTGAGCAGTTAGTAGAGAAGGGGTTAATTATTGATGTAGCAGATTTATATGCACTAAGTTTAAATGACCTGCTTAGCCTGGAAGGATTCGCGAAAAAGAAAGCGGAAAATATACTTGTGGCAATTGCTGAGTCGAAAAATAAGCCGTTAGCGAGTTTGATTAGAGCATTAGGCATCAACGGAATTGGCGAGATTGCATCGGATGAATTGGCAATGCATTATTATGATCTGGAAGATATCTCTGAAGCTGAAAAGGAAGACGTTGAGAGTATAGATGGTTTCGGTCCAAATACTGCTGAATCCTTAAAGCAATGGTTTTCTTCACCAAAAAACATTGAAACAATTAGGAAATTACACACCTATGGTGTTTGGCCAAAAAGCTATCTCACTAAATCGCATAAAAAACACACATTAAAAGGTCTGAGATTTGTTGTAACTGGTACGTTGGTCAATTTTTCGCGCGATGGGTTAAAGAGCTATATCAAACAATTTGGCGGAAAAGTTTCCGATAGCATTAGCAGTAAAACGGATTACCTTGTGTTGGGGGAGAACCCGGGATCTAAACTTGAAAAAGCTGCGAGTTTAGGCGTGAAAGTGATCGGAGAAGGTGAATTGAAGAGAATGGCGGAAGTTGAAACATGATGGATAAAATACGATTAAAACATGATCGCGAAAAATCATTAAAGCGAAAACACCCTTGGATTTTTTCTGGCTCTGTTCAAGAAGTTATTGGAAACCCAACAATAGGTGAAACAGTAAAGGTGATCTCATTTGAAGGGGAAGAAATGGGGTATGGTGCGTATAGTCCACATTCTTCGATTAGAGCGCGCATGTGGAACTTTGATATGGATCAAAAGATAGACGAGAAGTTTATTTCAGAAAAACTGCGCGTAGCCATTAACTTAAGAAAATCACTTCATATTAATAATCCTAATAACAATGCATGCAGATTGATAAATGCAGAATCAGATGGTCTGCCTGGATTGATAGTAGATATGTATTCGGATTTGCTTAGCGTACAGCTCTTAAGTGCTGGACCTGAACTATGGAAAGATGCGATTATTAAAAATCTGGTATCAATTACCGGGATTGAGAATGTCTTTGAACGGTCTGATGTGGAGGTTCGTAAGTTAGAAGGATTGGAACCTAGAAAGGGGACATTATCTGGGAAAATACCAGAAAACCATATTGAGATTATTGAAAATGGAAAGAAATTCCTGGTAGATATTGTTAATGGCCAAAAAACAGGTTTTTATCTTGATCAGCGGGAAAACCGCCAAAAAATAAAGCAGTATTCAGCAGCCCGCAAAGTCTTGAATTGTTTTTCATACACAGGTGCTTTCACTGTGTATGCATTGGAAGGTGGAGCTCAGCATGTAACTTCAATCGAATCTTCAAAAGAGGCGATTGCATTAGCTAAAAAGAACTTACACGTTAACAACTTACCCGAAGAGAAAACCTCATGGATTAATGGGGATGTTTTTAAGGAATTACGCCTTTTAAGGGATAAAGGTTTGTCGTTTGACATGATCATTTTAGATCCGCCGAAGTTTGCACCCACTACTGCTCAAGTTCGATCTGCTTCGCGTGGGTATAAAGATATCAACTTATTGGCCTTCAAATTGCTTAATCCTGGCGGCATATTGGCGACGTTCTCATGCTCTGGAGGGGTTGATCGCTTACTATTCCAAAAAATCATAGCAGGTGCGGCTCTTGATGCGAACATTGATGCGAAAATATTGGAGCAATTATCACAGGGTGCTGACCATCCTGTCGCATTGAATTTTCCTGAAGGGGTTTATCTAAAAGGTCTCATCTGCCAGGTAGCAGAAAAATGAAACGCGCCTAAAGGCGCGGAATATTTGGTGGAGATGGCGGGAATCGAACCCGCGTCCGCAAGATTAGAGCACCGAACTTCTACGAGCGTAGAAGGTCTTTCGTTTCACCGCAGGGTTGGAAACCTTCAGACAAATCCTGCGACTATCCGCTCGAGCCCTAAAGCTCTCTTTCGCATAGGCCACGGAAACGCATGCGGCACTCCAACTTTGTGTCGCCTGTTCAACTACCGGTTGGAGAACGGAGCTGGCAGACGTGGCCTACAAGAGGCCATGTGCTCTGATCAACTGCTTACGCAGCTAAAGGAAGAGCAGCTAAGTTTGTGCGTTTGGCACGTAAATTGTGTACTGATTTTACGAGGTCGGTACCTCTCGGCTCGCCGTTCGGGATCAGCCTCCTACGTCGAAGCCTGTCATCCCCGAATACAAATTTATTATACTGCAATAATCTTAGAAAAATATTATATTCTCATATTTATAAGCAATAATGGCACAATTCGTGCACTATTAATTATGAAAATTTACATATATTTAGGCGGTTGCATGATCACAGGAATTGATTTATCAGAAAATAATGGAGAAGTAAAATGGAACGCTTTTGGATTTGGCGATGTGCAATTTGCATTCATCAAAGCTACAGAAGCGATTGACAGCATTGACAGAGAGTTTGAGAAAAATATTCAATGTGCGAAAGAATTGGGAATTGTCGTGGGAGCGTATCACTGGCTGCATCCACGTCTGCACGTTGGACAACAAGCGGAATTATTCATTAAAACCGTGAAAAATTTCATAGGATTGCTGCCCCCCGTAGTCTGCCTGGAAACCCATCGAGCGAATTTAGATGAGATGGAAAAAAATGTGAAGACCTATTTAGACACTGTTGAACAATCAGTAGGCGTAAAACCGATCATTTACACTTCTGATACTTATTGGAAAACATATCTGGCAAAAGCTGGATGGGGTTGTGATTACATGTTATGGTTGGATAAGCCGGGCTCGATCTGGCCACAGCAGTTATGGCCGTGGGCTGGATGGACTATTTGGCAGTATTCTTATCAAGCAAAACTCCCTGGTATTCCCACAAATCTGGGTTTGAACTGGTTTAATGGATCTAAAACTGAACTTCGTCAAATGGTGATCCAATGAGAACACTCAGAGGTGGAAAATGATTCCCGGAATTGATGTTTCGCATTGGCAGCGGGAGATTGACTGGAGTGAAGTAAAACGGAGTGGTGTAAAGTTCGCCTTCATCAAGGCAACGGAATTCCCTGATAAACGCACATCACTCTTTGTTGATGGGGAGATGCGCAAGAATATCGCAGGAGCATCTGCGAATGGGTTGTTATGGAGCGCTTATCATTTCTTCAGAACCCATATTGACCCGGTCATTCAGGCTAAAGTATTTTGTGAAACAGTCGGCGAATTTAACAGTTTACCGCCAGTTCTTGATCTTGAGGCTGCAGGATCAAAAGGTGAGAGATTGAATTACAAGGTGCGTCAGTTTTTGGATGAAACAGAACGGATAACAAAAAAACGGCCAATCATATATTCCAGTGGGGGTTTTTGGCGAAGTTATCTGGCTTATGAAAAAAGGGCACATACAGATTGGGCGCGTGCATATCCTTTGTGGATTGCTCAATACACAAACTTGTGGCCGACACCCTTATATCCTTGGGCTGGCTGGGAATTCTGGCAATACTCTGATAAGGGGAAAATCCCAGGTATTGTCACTCATGTGGATCTAAACTGGTTTAATGGATCATTAGAAGAACTTAAACGAAAATATATTGTCGGTGAAAATTCATATCCAAATAAGGTTGAACCAGATCAAGAAGCGCATCGGGAAATTATTGAAATAAACGCTGAATCCAAATTCCGCCCTACTGAAAAGATGCAAAGTATATATAGGGGAGATTTTCAGGAACCGTCACACCAACGGATAATTATTCAGCCTAAAAATAAAAAAATAGCCGGACAAAACCGAAAAGCCAATCCGAAGTCTAATAACAACCAAAGAGAAGAAGATTGGATCAGAGCGTACTTTCTTCAATAAATATACCGTTTAAAGAGTAGTCTATTTAGAAATAAAATTTAGTTTTGGCTAACCGTGAGTTATGCAGCGGATACGATAAACCACGGAACTGGATGTGATGAATAAGGATTTTCGGTCTTGATCACCCCAGGCAAGATTGGATGTTTTTTCAGGAAGGAAAATTCGCCCAAGAAGATTGGCGTTTTTATCAAGAATCCAAATCCCGCCAGGGCCAGTGCTAAATAGATTCCCATGAATATCAACCTTCATTCCATCCGGTCTGCCAACATATTCATCATCCCATAGTTCTGCCCAAACCTGTCCGCCTGAAAATTCCCAATCCTTTGAGATTTCGAAACAGCGTATATGCTGTCTGACTGTGTCACCAATGAAAATGTATTTTTCATCCGGGGAAAGAACCAACCCATTTGGCCGTTCAAATGTATCGGTAATCAGCTCAAGCTGGCTGCTGCCGGGAGGGAGGCGAAAAACTCCTTGAAACGGCAGTTCCTGTTCAGCTGGTCCACCCATGCCAACACGGAGGCCATAAATCGGATCAGTGAACAGAATTGAACCATCCTTAGCTGCGATTACATCATTGGGGGAATTCAATTTCTTACCCTTGTATGAATTGACAAGAGAGGTAACTTCTTCTGTAATTATTTCAATAGAAATTGATCGGCTCTGGTGTTCACAAGCAACCAGATTCCCATGTGAGTCAAATGTCAGCCCATTGGAATAATTACTCGGGGCTCTATAGGTTGAAACACCCTGTTCAGCTGACCAGGAAAATATTTTATTTGACGGGATGTCCGAGAACAACAATCGATTGTTAACATCATCCCAAATCGGCCCTTCAGTAAACGAAAATCCATCCGCGATAATTTCAATGGGTGTGTTAAGGTCAATGAGATTGGAAAACTCGTTTTTTATTTGCTCGATTTTCACGTATGCATACCTTTTTTACCGTTCTTGTATTCGCGCATTAAGTTCTGTTTCAATGTCCATAAATCATCGGTTAAGGAGACATGATAATGGTGCGGATTCATCAACCGTTTTACTCCAGGATACAACTTTTCAAGGTCCTTCCGCCTTAGATCGCGAATTTTATTGAGAGAAGGAGAAACATATTTAATAATACCTTTAGTGATTATTTCAACAGTTAAAGGTTCGATTTTTGAAAGAGCATCTGCTCTTAATACACTATGCTTTAGAGTGTCCGTTGGGTGATGAAGGTGTAGAGATAACTTCTGGCGCAAATCTTCATCTGAGGTACTCATTACATCTGCAATTGCTTTTTCCCGTTTGTCATAAATACGCCAAAGTTTTTTATGGCCTGGGTTGAGTGTTTTTTCAGGATTTTCTGAAATCTTCATTGCGGGCACCCAATGTGAGTTTTCCTGAATTGCGACCAATTTATAAACCCCATCTAAAGCGGGATCAATACTGGATGTGATCATCCGTGTTCCGACACCATATGCTAACCGTTTAATTAATTTGTCTGGGTCAACACCATATCTTTCAGATTCTTCTTTTATTTGTGTAATGATTTGCCAAATAACCAGTTCATCCATTTGGTTTGAAAGAACAATAGTTGTCTCTGGGAAACCCGCACTATTCAGCATTCGAGCAGCCTGGATGCTCAAGTACGCAAGGTCACCTGAATCAAGGCGTATGCCAACGGGTTGGTGGCCCTTCTTTTGAAGGGTTTCAAATACCTTGATCGCATTAGGTATTCCGCTTTCTAAAGTATCAAAAGTATCTACCAGTAAAATGCAATTATCTGGATAAGAGTCTGCATATGCTTTAAATGCATCAAATTCTGAGCCTCCTAAGGCAACAATTGCCTGGATCATGCTGTGTGCATGCGTGCCGCTAGGTGAAAACCCGAGCACAGCGGATGCGCCAACATTAGATGAACCGGCAGCCCCCCCGATTAGAGCGGCACGAGTACCAGCGCTTGCAGCTCTATCCTGGGCTCGGCGCAAACCAAATTCAAGCATCATTTGTCCCATACCAGCTTCATATATGCGGGCTGCTTTGGTGGCTATCAGGGTTTGATAATTGAGGTGAG
>CBDAFG010000028.1:0-20350 GCA_965195205.1 uncultured Pelolinea sp.
AACGCACGGTAATCTGCCATGCCGCGTATATTACTGTATTTGGTGATGGCCGCTGTGAGCGTGGTCTTCCCATGGTCAATGTGACCCATTGTTCCCACGTTCATATGTGGCTTTGTTCGTTCAAATATTTCTTTTGCCATAATAATCTCCTTATGATAACACTATTAATTAAAATATTTCTTCCTAGTTTCTTCTGAAATAGGCGAATAGTGGGAAAATTCCATCGAAAACACACCACGCCCCTGTGTGGCAGATCTAAGTTCAGTTGCATATCCGAACATTTCGCCTAACGGTAAACTAGCGTTGACAGCTTTCGCATTCCCAGGTTTTGGTTCCATGCTGCTGATTTCACCACGCCGTGCACTTAACTGTGCTAAAACATCTCCTAAATACTCTTCTGGCAAAACAGCTTCAACATGCATAATGGGCTCCAATAAAACTGGCCCTCCTTTTTGAATTCCTTCCCTAAAAGCAAATATCGCAGCCATTTTAAAAGCCATTTCGCTCGAATCAACTTCGTGAAATGAGCCATCATAAAACGTTACCTTAATATCAGTAACTGGATACCCCGCCACAACACCAGATTCCGCAGCTTCTCTAACCCCTTTTTCTACAGCTTTAAAATACCCGGATGGCACAGCACCTCGTACAATTTTATTCTCAAATTGAATGCCCCCCCCACGCTTTAATGGTTCGATTGAAAAAACAACATGCGCAAATTGTCCATGGCCGCCAGTTTGTTTAGCATATTTATATTCAACTTTCGGGATTTCCTTTGAGATTGTTTCTCGGTATGATATCCGTGGTTTTCCAACATTTGCTTTTACATTAAATTCACGAAGCATTCGATCTACAATGATTTCTAAATGCAGCTCACCCATTCCTGAAATTAATGTTTGCCCTGTGTTTTCATCAACACGAACTTTGAATGTTGGATCTTCTTCAGAAAGACGCTGCAGCGCTTTATCTAACCTATCATGGTCTGCAGTAGTTTTTGGTTCAATCGCGACAGATATAACAGGATCAGGGAATGATATCCTCTCAAGCAATATCTGATTATGAGCAGAACAAATAGTGTCACCAGTAGATACATTTTTCATGCCCAGAACTGCACCAATATCTCCTGCGCTGATTTCATCAATGTCCTCACGATGATCAGCATAAACTCTTATCAAACGTCCTATGCGCTCTTTCTTCCCAGTAGAAACATTGTAAGCCATCATCCCTTTGGTAATCTTCCCGGAATAAATGCGGAAATAAGCCATTCGCCCCACATATGGATCCGAGACAATTTTGAACACTAACGCTGCCAAAGGTTGTTCTTCAGATGTTTCCCTAATAATTTCTTTATCTGTTTTCGGATCTATCCCGGTTACCGTAGGAATATCTAAAGGTGAAGGTAGATAATCCACAACTGCATCTAACAACAATTGGACACCCTTATTGCGCAAAGATGAACCACAAAAAACAGGTGTCGCAATACCCTTAATCACGGCTTTCCGCAGTGTTTCTTTTAATTCTGGTATTGTAATTTCCTGGTTATCTAAAAATTTAACAATTAACGAATCATCGAATTCCGCGATTGTTTCAACCAATTGAGCGTGTTTTTCAGTAGCAATATCAATAAGGTCAGCAGGGATATCTTCGATCTGTGGATCAGATCCGAATTCATCTCTCCAATAAATCGCCCTCATCTCAATCAAATCAACAACACCCGTAAAATCCGCTTCCATTCCAATCGGGATCTGCACTTGAATTGGGTTTGCCCCAAGTTTTTCCCTAATTGTTTTTAGGGAATAATCATATGATGCCCCTACTCTATCTAATTTATTAATGAAACAAATCCGCGGAACACGAAATTTGTTTGCTTGTCTCCAAACAGTTTCACTTTGCGGTTCAACCCCTTGAACACCATCAAATACAACCACCCCACCATCAAGAACACTAAGAGAACGTTGAACTTCAGCCGTAAAGTCGATATGTCCTGGAGTATCAATAAGATTTATCTGGTAATCCTTCCAGTTAGTGGTGATGGCTGCAGAAACAATGGTAATTCCCCGTTCCCGTTCCTGCTCCATCCAATCGGTAACAGTAGTTCCATCGTCGACCGAACCAATTCGATGTGTTTTGCCTGAATAAAATAAAATACGTTCAGTTGTGGTAGTTTTTCCAGCATCGATATGCGCGATAACTCCGATATTACGTATTCTTTCAAGAGGATATTCTCGCGTCATGCCGGTCCCTACCTAATTAAACGTATCTCTATCTTATCGTTGTCTTAAAATCGGAAATGCGAGAAGGCTCTATTGGCTTCAGCCATTTTATGCGTTTCTTCTCGTTTTTTAATAGCTGACCCCTGATTTTCAGCAGCATCCATAATTTCTGCCGCAAGCTTCTCAGCAAAAGAACGGCCTCCCCTGTTATGTGTAGAGGAAAGAATCCATCTGATCGCCAAGGTTAAGCGGCGGCGTGCATCTACTTCCATAGGAATCTGATAGGTTGCGCCACCGACTCTGCGCGGCCTTACTTCCATGATAGGTCCGACGTTTTTAAAGGCTGCTTCCAATACTTCAACTGGATCCTTTTTTGTTTTTTCTTGCACAATATCAAGCATGCTATAAACAATGTGCGTGGCTGTGCTTTTCTTTCCTTTTTTTAGAATATGGTGAATCAATACCTGAACATTAACGTTATTGTATTTCAGATCAGGTCCAACTACTCTTTTTTCGGGTTTAGTCCTTCGCATTCAAAACTCCAATATCTTATATCTATAAGTGCAATTATTATTTCTTCGGCTTTTTTGAGCCATACTTTGAACGCCCTTGTCCACGGTCTGCCACACCAGTCGAATCCAATGTACCTCTGACGATATGATAACGAACACCAGGCAAATCTTTCACACGCCCACCACGAATCATCACAACTGAGTGCTCCTGCAATTGGTGGCCCTCCCCAGGAATATATGCAGTGACTTCCAGCTGGTTGGTAAGACGGACACGAGCAATTTTCCTTAACGCGGAATTAGGCTTCTTAGGTGTCATTGTACGAACCACTGTGCAAACCCCACGCTTCTGTGGCGCGCCTTTCGGCTGGCGTACTCTGCGCTGTTTTTTAGAATTATATGTATAAAGCAATGCAGGTGCTTTGCTTTTAACTTTTTTGCTTTTTCGACCTTTTCGAATTAACTGATTGATAGTTGGCACTTCCAAGCCTCCAATTATTTACTTGTTTTCATTAAAACACGAAGATTGAGTATAACATAGGCTCACCCTCTCCGTCAACGATTTACTTAAATAAGTTATCAATATTCTTACCTAAACCCAATAACCCTGTATTAAGCTTGATAGGTTTTTTTCTCTCTTCATCTTTTCCAAATCGAATTACATCACCTGTATCCAGTTCTGCTTCAACCGCCAAGCCCAAACTTTGAAGTTCCTTTACAAGAACCCTGAATGAAGCTGGCAAGCTCGGCTCTTCAATTGGCTCATCTTTTACGATTGATTCATATGAAGAAACACGACCTTGTACATCATCTGATTTTATGGTCAACACCTCTTGAAGTGTATATGCGGCTCCATACGCTTCCAGAGCCCATACTTCCATTTCGCCAAAACGTTGTCCACCAAACTGAGCTTTACCTCCCAATGGCTGCTGTGTAACAAGACTATAAGGGCCAGTGGATCGTGCGTGGATCTTATCTTCCACCAGGTGATGCAACTTTAGGATCGTCATATAACCTACGGTTACCGGTTGGTTGAATGCCATTCCAGTTTTTCCATCACGCAAAATTTGCTTCCCAAAAATCGGTAAAGGATCTCCTGTTTTTGCCATTAGCCGGTCAGCTTTCTTACGTATCTTTTCATCAACTATCTTCTCTGTATTTTTGCCATGTTTTTCTAACCAAATCTTCAAGCAAACAAGAACAGCTTCTTTATCCATTTCATCAGGATCACCTTCTAAATCTTGTTGATTTCCAAAAGCTAGAAATTCCTCCGGGTTATATCCTTTTTCACGCAGCCATTCAATTAGCGTGATCTGGCGGGCATAATTTGAGTCGGTCGAGAATTTATAAACATCGTATCCTTTTTCACCCAGCCAATTCTCAAGGTAAAGTAAACGAACCTCTTCATCATCCTTGATCATCTCATGATCATAACCCTGCTCTCGGATCCAATTCCATGCAACTTCACCGATATCTTCCCACGCCTCATCAATCATCCATGCGCGCGCCAGCTCAGCTTCAATCTCGCTCTCGGATGCTCCATCAAAGACTGGGGTAATTGCGCGGAATCCAAGCCTGGTTGCCGCCCAACCTAAATGGGTTTCTAAAACCTGACCGATGTTCATTCGCCCAGGAACTCCCAAAGGATTTAATATAATATCAACAGCTGTGCCATCTTGTAACATTGGCATATCTTCCACTGGCACAACGCGGGAAACCACTCCTTTGTTCCCATGTCTACCGGCCATCTTATCGCCAGCAGTTAATTTCCGTAGTTGCGCAATAGAAACTCGAACCATCTTCTCAACACCTGCCGAAAGATCACTATTTTCTTCACGCGTGAAGACTTTCACATCAACTATTTTTCCGCGTTCACCATGTGGCATGCGTAGAGATGTGTCTTTCACATCACGTGATTTTTCTCCAAAAATTGCACGTAGTAAACGCTCTTCCGGGGTTAGCTCTTTTTCACCCTTAGGGGTTATTTTCCCTACCAAGATATCGTTGGGCCCAACTTCAGCGCCTATTCGAATGATTCCATCTTCATCCAAATTTTTGATCGCATCTTCACCAACATTTGGAATATCTCTTGTGATCTCTTCTGCACCTAATTTGGTATCCCGTGCTTCAACCTCATGTTTTTCAACATGAACAGAAGTGAAACGGTCTTGCTGAACCAGCCGTTCAGAAATTATGATAGCATCTTCAAAATTTCCACCCTCCCAAGAAACAAACGCGATCAAAACATTCTGCCCAAGCGCAAGATCTCCTCCAACTGTTGAGGATGAATCCGCGATCACATCTCCACTCTTAATACGCTGACCTTTTCGAACTGTAGGTCGCTGATCAATGCATGTACTTTGATTGGACCGTTTATATTTTTTCAGGAAATATACTTTGTTGCCATTCGGTGTTTTTACAGTAATCTGATTACCTGTTACCGAGATAATATCACCATCTTCCTCAGCTGTAACGACCTGACCCGAATCCTTTGCCACGTATCTCTCCAGACCAGTTGAAACAACTGGTAAATCAGGCACAACTAATGGGACAGCCTGCGCCATCATATTCGATCCCATCAATGCACGATTTGCATCATCATGCTCGAGAAACGGAATCAAAGAAGCGCTGATCCCGACAATTTGATGGGGTGATACATCAATATAATCAATATTTAAAGGAGAACTTGTAATAAAATCAGCCTGATAGCGCGATGAAACATGTTCTTTAACAAATTCTAGATTCTTGTCAATTTCCGTGTTCGCTTGGGCAATATTCTGCTGATCTTCTTTATCTGCGGAAAGATATTCCACGTCATCTGATACGAACGGATTAATTTGAACAAAATCTAAGTCTTTCTTCAGCTTTTTTATTCCTTTGAATAAATCCGCAGAAATTCTTTCTCCCGATTTTAATATCTTCTTCCCGCCTCCATCCACCACATCTTCCCTAACCATTCGTCCAACCAATCGCTTATCAGTTGGTTTTAATTGGTTATACACCTTTCGGTAAGGAGTCTCGAGGAAACCAAATTCATTAACCTGGGCAAATGATGCCAAACGGCCAATCAAACCAATATTCGGCCCTTCTGGTGTTTCGATAGGACAAATGCGGCCGTAGTGAGAATTATGTACGTCGCGCACATCAAATCCGGCACGTTCACGGCGCAAACCGCCAGGACCCAATGCAGACACAGTACGCTTATGTCGAAGTTCTGAAAGCGGGTTTGTCTGATCCATAAATTGTGATAATTGGCTGGAGCCAAAAAATTCTCGTAATGAAGAGACAAGAGGGCGAATATTGATCAAACTAACCGGTGATACTTGATCCTGATCACGGATAGACATTCTTTCCTTAATCACCCGTTCCATACGACGCATGCCAATTCGCAGTTTATTTTGAATTAATTCGCCTACAGTTTTTATCCGACGGTTTCCTAAGTGGTCAATATCATCCTTTTCTTGCTCCTGATTATTGATCAAAATCATTCGTCGGATAATGTGCACAATATCCCATTTAGTAATCGTTCGATGTGAGACAGGGATTTTCCCCGTAAGGTCCAATTTCTGATTAAGTTTATACCTGCCTACACGCGCCAGATCGTAGCGGCGTTGGTCAAAGAGCTGCTGCATAAGGAATTCACGAGCATTTTCAAGTGTTGCCGGATCACCTGGGCGCATTTTCTTAAAAAATTCAAGCAATGCCGCTTCAGCAATTGTTTTTCCGCGCGAAAGATCCCACTCAGGTTCTTGTCGAATTGATAAAGGAATAAAAGCCCGGTCTGGATTCTTATCAACATCCCGGAATAATTCAATCAGTTCCTGATCCGAACCAGTTTTAAATGGAGTATTCGCCATTCCATCATCAATAGCTGCAAGAGCACGTAAGAATACAGTGATCGGAACTGTTCGTTTACGGTTGAATTTCAAAATAATATAATCATTTTTGCGTGTCTCAAACTCCATCCACGCGCCCCGGTCAGGGATAAGCTTAGCCGTTGCTAATTTTCTGCCAGTTGCGCGATTTACCGGTGCGCTAAAATAAACACCTGGTGATCGGATGAGTTGGGAAACCACAACACGTTCAGTACCATTAATGACAAAAGTCCCCTTATCGGTCATTTCAGGAAAATCCCCGAGGAAAATATCTTGCTTGATTGGCTCAGGTATTTCTGGTCCCGCCAATAAAACAGACACATATAGAGGAGAAGAATAGGTAAGATCTCGTTCAATACATTCTTCAATCGTATTCTTCGGTTCTTCAAACCAATACTTGAGATCAAAACCCTCAACCTCAGGAGATTTGCTTGGGAAATATAACTTTATCCCCTTGGTATAAGATTCGATCGGCGAGATCTCAGTAAAAAGATTTGCTAAATTCTCTTCCTTTAGTCTTTTGAATGAGTCTTTTTGAATTTCGATTAAGTTAGGTATTTCTAAAATAGAATGAATGCGAGCGTACGACTTCACCGGCATAACAGAATTCATTTATTTCTCCTGGACAATAAGCCACTTGTAAACACTGATACTTGACAATCTAACATTGTAACAATATTACTTCCTCCGGTCAAGATAGGTAATAACTCGATATTTAATTTATCTCCCAAATATATGGTTATTAAGATATAGTAAAATCGTTTATTGGTACATTTCTACACTAATTGGATGTGTCAAAGGAAAACATAACCTTTATTTTGATACTGGAGAATCTAGCCAATGCATAATTTTTTAGAAGAACCTGTTGAAAATTTATTTAAACGTATCAAAATACGGGATATTATTATTGCATCAGTCATAATTCTGGCAATCCTATCAAGAATTAATGACCTTGGTGACCGTGTCATGAGCCATGATGAAGTCAATCATGTCGTTCCCGCCTTTGATCTATTCTCAGGGCGTGGATATCGCCATGATCCAATTACGCATGGTCCTCTGCAATTTCATTTGATGGCATTGGCTTATTTCCTCTTTGGAGACAATGATTTCACCTCACGCCTCCCCCACGCGCTCTTCAGCATAGCAACAATAGTGTTTGTGTTAACCTATTTTCGGAGATATTTAGGAAAATTCGGGTCAATTGCGGCTGGGATCCTCTTCACAATTTCACCTTTTATGCTCTTTTATGGGCGTTATGCGCGCAACGATGCAATTTGTATTTTCCTGGGCATTACAGCTATTTATGGATTGCTGCGCTTTTTTGAATCTAATGACATCAAATATCTCTACTTTTTCACTGCGATGATGGCATTGAATTTCACCGCTAAAGAAACTGCTTACATTCTAACTGCTCAGCTTCTGGTTTTTCTGTTGATCTTGTTCATCCGAGATATTCTATTAATTAAATGGGCGAAAAAGAGAAGTAAATTTCGCATGATCCTTATGAACATTTTATTAATCGCTGGGATTTGTATAGCGATTATTGCCTCTGTGCTTCTTTTCAGATCATCTTATTTAAAACAAAACGTTGATTTGACTACACTCGTAAATAACCAAGGGTCCCTAAAATTTAATGAGATAGTCGATTTCATCTGGCCCCTTCTCATTTTCTCTGGTCCCGGATTGATTCCTCTGGCACTCGGGATCTTCCTCTTAATATTCCTGAGAAAACATTTAAACTGGGATCTACTGCAAGGGTCCCGGTCGTTTAACATGCTGATCCTTCTCGGCACTTTGATTCTTCCGCTGCTTGCACCTTTTCTCGTTCGTTTTTCTGGAATGGACCCATCAGCATACTCCGACCCATTTGTTTTATTGACAAATTACATTTTTATTGGTTTCTTTTTTCTACTTTCGTATATCATCGGTTCGCTTTGGAATCAAGATCATTGGTGGAAACTTGCCCTTACCTTCTTTTGTATCTATACAATTTTTTACACAACTTTTTTTACGAATAATGTGGGATTGCTAACAGGTATGGTGGGCTCTCTAGGCCATTGGCTGAACCAGCAATCCGTTCAACGCGGTGGGCAACCTGCCTATTACTATGCATTTTTCCTTATTCCAATATATGAGTTTTTATCAGTTTTTGGAACAATCCTCGCTTTTTATATCGGCATCAAACAAAAATCTTTCTGGACCATCCGCTCAAACCTTAGTAACCACACACAATCTGGAAAACCGGAAGTGGTCGCAGAGTATGAAAGTGAGGAAAGTGAATCTGATGATTTAGCAATCCTTCCTGACCAGGATCTTGTTCCAAATCCGGCAATTTTCATTTTCCTCGTTATCACCAGTCTAATTGCCTATACTATTGCCGGCGAAAAGATGCCCTGGTTAACACTTCATATTGTTTTTCCAATGTTGCTAACCGCCGCTTGGTCAATAGAGCAAGTAATTTCAAGATCTACCTTAATTCATTTGCAAAAAGAAAAATTACTCCGCGCGGGAACATTTGCCTTCCTTATTAATTCACTGCTTATGCTTGTGCAAATATTTGGGAATCGGGCCCCGTTTCAAGAGAAAACACAGATTGCACTTCAAAACACATATCATTTTCTTTTCCTATCAACTCTCGAGATCGGGCTCATAATCTTTCTCGTCAAAACAAGTGGAAAAGAGAAAGTAAAAAAAATAAAATATTCGCTTATCATCGGATTATTCCTAATCATGGCGTTGATCACCGCCCGATCCTCTTATAGAGCTGCGTTTATTAACTATGATTCTCCAAAGGAATATCTCGTGTATGCACATGCATCTGATGGGCCCAAACTAATCATGGATCAGGTGGAGGAAATATCACGCAGGACTACTACGGGGCTCGATATTAAGGTTGCTTATGATAACCACGGATTGTATCCATTCTGGTGGTATTTGCGAAATTACCCAAACAAGATCGTTTATCTAGAAAATCCAACCCGGACGCTGGAAGAAGCACCCCTGATTATTGCAGGCCAAGATAAATATACAAAATTAGAGCCAATCGTAAAAGATAATTATTATGCTTATGAATATATACGCTTGTGGTGGCCTATGCAAGATTATTGGAATCTTAATTGGGATCGAATTTCTTCCGCTTTGAAAGACCAGAATATGCGCCAAGCTCTCTTCAATATCTGGTTTGATCGTGACTATTCGCTCTATTCGCAAATCAATGATAACCAACATCTAACCTTAGAGACGTGGTTACCAAGCGAAAAAATGCGGCTCTACATCCGCAAAGATATTGCTTCTCAGATGTGGCAATACAATACTCAAGCATCAATTGAACAAACCATCGAAACTGATCCGTATGAGAGCAAGATAGTCTCACGACAACCAGATGGTTTCATCAGCATGAGCGGCAGCGCGCCTGGTGACCTTAATACACCTCGAGGAATTGACATCGCTCCCGATGGGACTATTTATGTAGCTGATTCATTAAACCACCGCATCCAGCAATTTTCACCAAATGGCCTTTTATTAAATGTATGGGGCAATCTTGCCAATGCGCTGGAAGAGAACGCACCCGGGGGAACCTTTAACGAACCCTGGGATGTGGCGATTTCCCCTGACGGTTCAGTTTTCGTAGCAGATACCTTTAATCACCGAATTCAGAAATTCGATTCCACTGGTAAGTTTATTAAAATGTGGGGGATCTTCGCTCAAGGAGACACACCTGAAAGCTTCTGGGGGCCGCGGGGTATTGCTGTTGATAAAAATGGGAATGTGTTTGTAACAGATACAGGAAATAAACGTGTGGTTGTTTTTGATATCGATCTGAACTACAAGACCCAATTCGGAGGTGGTGGGTTTGAGCCAGGTCAATTTGATGAACCTGTCGGTATTACCGTTAATTCATCTGGGCAAATTATAGTTGCAGACACGTGGAATCGCCGTGTTCAAACTTTCGAACTCAATGAAATGGGTTTCGAATTCACACCAATTAACAGCTTCGATGTATCAGCATGGTATGGACAAGGCATTGATAACAAGCCCTATCTCACTACAGACATAGAAGGAAACATTTTCCTTGCCGATCCAGAAATTGGGCGCATATTGAAATTCAGTGCGACAGGTGAATACTTACAGGGGTATCAGGATATAAATATTTCTGAAGATCTTATCGGATATCCATACGGCATGGATGTTGATGAAACAGGAAATCTATGGTTCAGTGATTCATCATCCGATGTACTATCATACATTTCAAATCCTTAATTACTAATTGATAAATTCATATCTTGATTCTAGATCTGTATTTAATAAGTTTTTAATAACCCTCATGGCAATAATACTAACCAAAATGATAAAATATAGAAAAGCTAACGGATATATATTATGATGCGATTTGATAGATTCACCGAACGCGCGCAAGAAGCAGCTCAACGAGCTGCTGAGATCATTCAGCGCTACGGTCATAACCAGATTGACACCGAACACATCCTCCTCGCATTGATCGAACAGCCTAAAGGAGTTATTACTCAGATCCTTGAAATTATGGCAATCAACCCAGAAATTTTGTTGAAAAAATTGGATGATGTACTGCGCAGCAGCCCGAAAGCCAGCATTTTTGGCGGTGGAGCCGGGCAGATCTTCATTACTCCCAGAGTCAAAAGAGTCATGGAGTTGGCAACCGAAGAATCATCCAAATTAAAAGATGAGTTCATTTCTACAGAACACCTTTTTCTTGCTATTGTAAGTGAGAGAAACACACCAGCATCCCGCTTACTGCAAGAAAACGGCGTGGAACGCAAACGCATTCTCGAAGCTATTATGAAACTCAGGGGTGGACAGAGAGTAACAAATCGAAAATCCGAAAGCCGCTACCGAACATTGGAAAAATTTTCCCGTGACCTAACCGCTATTGCACATGAAAACAAACTGGACCCGGTCATTGGAAGAGACGAAGAAATACTGCGAGTTATCCAGGTTCTTTCTCGCCGTACAAAAAATAACCCAGTCCTGATCGGGGAAGCAGGAGTAGGAAAAACCGCGATCGTTGAAGGATTGGCCCAAAAGATTGCCGACAATGATGTGCCTGAGATTTTAATGGGCAGAAAAGTTATATCTCTCGATTTAGGAGCAATGATCGCTGGTTCCCGTTTTCGGGGAGAGTTTGAAGAACGTTTAAAATCTGCTATCGCAGAAGTACAACGCTCCTCAGGCGAAATCATTCTCTTCATTGACGAATTGCATACTGTAGTCGGCGCTGGAGCTGCGCAGGGTTCAATGGACGCATCCAATATGTTAAAACCTGCTCTGGCTCGTGGAGAGCTGCAATGTGTTGGCGCAACAACCCTTGATGAATATCAAAAACATATTGAAAAAGATGCCGCCCTAGAAAGGCGTTTTGCACCAGTGTATGTGGATGAGCCATCAGTTGATGAAACTATCGAAATGCTCCACGGACTGCGTGATCGCTACGAAGCGCACCACAAAGTCCATTTCACAGATGAAGCGCTTTCGGCAGCAGCAAATTTATCTTCCCGTTACATCACTGACCGATTTCTACCAGATAAGGCAATTGATCTGATGGATGAGGCAGCAGCAAAATTGCGGGTTGCCCTGTATTCTATGCCGAGCGATCTAAAAGAAATGAAAAGAGAAATAGATCGACTGCTTGCTGAAGAGGAGCAGTTTGGCATCGAACGGGATTATGAACAAGCCGCGCGCAAGAAAGCAGAACGCCTTCGAATAGAGTCTGATTTCAGCAAAGAACGCAATAAATGGGAGGCAGAACATAAGCTGGATGAAGTAGTTGATGAAAGCGATATAGCTAATCTGGTCTCTCAAACCACTGGCATCCCAGTTAATCAAATTATGCAAACTGAAGCAGAGCGGCTATTAAATATGGAAAAGCATTTACACAAGCGAATCATCGGGCAGGATGAAGCAATAAATGCAGTTGCCGATGCCATCCGTCGAGCACGTTCAGGATTGAAAGATCCTAAGCGTCCTATTGGATCATTTATTTTCATCGGCCCTTCCGGAGTTGGCAAGACCGAATTAGCCAAAGCGCTGGCAGAATTCATGTTTGATGATGAAGAAGCACTTGTCCGCCTGGACATGAGTGAATACCGCGAACAGCATACTGCATCTCGTCTTTTTGGTGCACCTCCCGGATACGTTGGATACGAAGAGGGCGGCCAGCTAACTGAAGCGGTCCGCCGGCGCCCATATCGGGTGGTGCTCTTTGATGAAATTGAAAAAGCGCACCCGAATGTATGGAATTCACTCCTTCAAATACTAGACGATGGGCGTCTTACAGACGGAAAAGGCCGGGTAGTTGATTTTCGGAATACGGTCCTCGTCATGACAAGCAACCTTGGAACAGAATTCATTCGCCGTGGAGGCACCCTCGGTTTCCTGCAAAAAAGCGAAAATGCTGAAGACATTGAATCCAACAAAAAGATCGAGAAATCCCTAAAAGATACTTTCAGACCCGAGTTCCTCAACCGAGTTGATGAAATTATTATCTTTTCCCCGCTTTCACTAGAACAAATGTATGAGATTGTTGATCTCCAATTATTAGAAATCAAACAACGTTTAGATGAACACGGATTAAAAATATCTTTAAGTAAAAAAGCCCGTAAGTGGCTTGCTAAAGAAGGTTATGATCCCGGCTTCGGTGCTCGGCCGCTTCAGCGCACCTTACAAAAGCAAATCGAAAGCCCCCTTTCGGTCAAATTACTTTCTGGTAAATTCAAAGAGGGAGACGAGATGTTAGTAGATTTCGATGAAAAAGAAGAAACGATCATATTCCAGAAAAAATAAACGCTAAATGTAAAAGAGGTTTGGCAATTGCCAAACCTCTTTTTTATCCCATATTCACTTTGATTGACACGATTTGTGTCAATGGTTATACTACCATCAATCAATTTAAGTTGGAGGCGTTACTTGAAAAAAGCATTAATTACTGGAATTACAGGACAGGATGGCTCGTATCTGACGGAACTCCTGCTCCATAAAGGTTATGAAGTACACGGAATAATCCGCCGGGCCAGCACTTTTAACACCCAGCGAATTGATCATATATACAGGGACCCACACAATGGAGCCAAAGTTAATTTGTATCTTCATTATGGAGATATCGCGGTTGGTGAAACCCTGCAGCATATGGTCTATAACGTTAAACCAGACGAGATTTACCATCTCGCTGCTCAGAGCCATGTTCGCGTTAGTTTTGATATGCCTGAATACACCGGGGACGTAAGCGGGCTGGGCACTACACGTATCCTGGAAGCAGTAAAAAAGAGTGGGGTTGATGCTCGTTTTTATCAAGCTTCCACTTCCGAGATGTTTGGTGGATTTAACTCCCCTCAAAATGAACAAACACCTTTTATTCCAAGAAGCCCTTATGCTGCCGCGAAATTATATGCGTACTGGATCACGAGAAATTATCGGGAAGCGTATGGGATTTTTGCTTGCAATGGTATTCTCTTCAATCATGAATCACCCCGCCGGGGAGAAACATTTGTAACCCGGAAAATAACCAGGGCAGTTGCATCGATCGTCGCGGGAAAACAGAAACACCTTTATTTGGGCAACCTCGATTCCAAACGAGATTGGGGATATGCACCAGAATATGTAGAAGCCATGTGGTTGATGATGCACCAAAAAAATGCGGATGATTTCGTCATTGGCACTGGCGAAACACATTCCGTAAGAGAATTCCTTGAAGAAGCATTTGGATATGTCGATCTTGATTACAACAAATACGTCCGCATAGACCCTCGTTATTTCCGCCCCACAGAGGTAGACATCCTGCTTTCAGACCCATCAAAAGCAAACAAAGAACTTAAATGGAAAACAAAGGTCAATTTCCGTGATCTTGTTCGCATCATGATGGATGCTGACCTGGAGTTGATGGGATTAGAAAACAAAGGGGAAGGAAAAGAAGTTGTTGAAGATAAATTTGGTGACTGGCATCGTTGGGACGGCCAAGTCGTAAGCATGGGAAAATAAGAACTCCCGTATATGTCTGAGAAGAAGCAATATTCCATTTTATTCGTCTGCACAGCAAACCAGTGCCGATCCCCCATGGCCGAGGCATTATTTATTCGGTATCTAAAAGACAACGGGGATGATCTCGAAAAATGGAATGTTGCCTCTGCCGGATGTTGGGCGTATCCCAACCTCTCCGCAACACCGCATGCAATTCAAACCGCAAAAAAAATGGGCGGTGATCTGAATTTTCACTTTTCAAAAGCTGTATCAGAAAATTTACTAAAAGATTTCAATTTGATCCTTTGTATGGAATCTGACCACACACATTTCATCAAGCGAAATTTCCCTGAGGTAGCAGTTGACGTGTTCCTGTTTTCTGAAATGGTCGGAGAAGATTTTGAAATTCATGATCCAGTTGGTGGAACACTAGAGAAATACAAACAAACCGCTGAAAAGCTAAATAAAATCATACACTCTGGTTTCAAGAAAATACAAAACCTTTCAAAAAAATAGCGTATTGCAATATTAGCACTTATGTTCTATAATGCTATCATGGTTAGAGTACATCCCCGGTTACTGATTTTCCCCTCCATTCTTCTCTCTGCATTTTTCTTGCTAATTCTCTCAAACTCAGTAGAAGTGTATGCATTTAAGGGAATCGATATAAACACTGATCAAAATCAAACTAATCTAGAAATGCCTACATCTAATAAACAATTAAGTGCAAAATATCCGCAATCAATTCAGAAGTGGCGGGAAGAGATTGAATATTCAGCAGACCAACATGAACTTGATCCAAACCTAATTGCTGCAGTAATGCTGCAGGAAAGCGGCGGCCAACCAACTGTTCTATCAACAAGTGGCGCAGTTGGCCTTATGCAGATCATGCCCAGAGATGGAATTGCATCCAAATTCATATGTGGCGATCATCCATGTTTCAAGAACCGACCATCAATAAACGAGCTGCTCAACCCTGATTACAATATTGAATTTGGCACCCGCCTACTATCTGGATTATTGAAAACCACCGATTCAACACGAAATGCACTTAAATCGTATGGTCCGATGGATGTAGATTTTTATTACGCAGATATTGTCTTATCTATTTACTCATCTTATAAATAAGCTAGCAGTCATTATTCATTAATCTCGAAAAACAATGATCCACTTTTCCGGGTTTTTTACCTCTGCAATCCATGCGGAAAGGGATACACACCTTCACCCTGCTCACATTCATCGTAAAGGGTTCCTGGCTTGCGCCGCTTCGCTCACCACCCTTAACTATGAACCTCCGTTCGCAGGGTGAAAAGCGGCTTCGGACAGACGGCTTAGACTGTACTGACTGCGCTAATAATCTCAAAATAATTCTCCTTGCATATCTATGTCAATAGGTTAATATGAAATTGTTAGATGATTTTCTAGAGATATTTTCGGTTCGTGATATACCTAACCGTTTTACAATCGGGATGGGTGAATTGATTCGTCAGGCACGAGAAGAATCGGGATTTAGCCAGAGAGAGTTAGCTTCTAAAATCTACCGAAGACAAGCAGCACTATCCGATATTGAAAACGGAAAAATGGAACCTAATACAAGTACTCTTGTGTTTTTGTCATATAATCTCAATAAACCAATTTTGTATTTCTTCCCAGAGCCTTATAAACCCGAAAAAATATAAATGAATTATCTCAACTCGAAAAAGAAATACTAATGTATGCAAAAAAGCTTAATCAAAATGATCAGATTAGGATAATAGCACAGCTAAGGGCATTGGCTGAACTTGATAATGGATCTAAATAATAGCCTAATCGGATTTACTTCTATGTACGCTTGGTTTCGATAAGCTGTCTTATCAAAAGCTTTTAACCGCTTCGCGGAATCTTCCGATAAGAGGTAATGATTTAAAGAGATTTATTTATCTCAGATTTGTTTTTATCTAACTTTGTTTTATGTTTTGAAATTGCTTTCTTTAATTTGTTTTTAGCACCGGCTGGAAGATCGCCGCTCACTATTTCTCTTTTTAGGACATCATTAACCAATATTGCTTCAATTTCTTCTGTTTCAACTTTAATTCCTGGCGATATTTTCCTAATTTCTCTACGAATATTAGTTAATCCTGATTCCGATTGGATAATAGCGCCAATTATATATTTATTAACAATTTTTATATGTTTATGAAAATCTTCGATCACATCCTTTGAAATCCCCTCTTTACAAAGAAGGTATAGAATATCTTGATCATCTTTCTTTCTTGGGTTTAATTCAAGAATATTGAAAGAACACAATAATTCATTACTAACCAGCATTTCAAATTTAATTCGATGAATTTCCCAATGTGTGCCATTCGTAAGCACAACCCATTGAACTCCATGCCGAGCGCCATATCCAATGGCTTGTCGCAAATGCGATTCCTTCAGGTCTAAGCCAATAGCTTTAACTTCAATTAAATATTTTACTTTAATAAGGTAGCATTCACGAATACTCTTGGTAATTCTAATCGCTTTACCGCAGAGTCATTTTTTATTACTACCTTATTTGTATTTTAGTTAAGTAATGGATTACTCTTTCTCTTGAAACTCTCTCAATTGTTTTTCTAAATCTGGAGATTCTTTAATATCATGTAAATCAATTTTAATAAAAGGCTCATTGAAAATCTCCTTAAATACATCTTGAAATTCTGATGTTTTCTTAATTTCTTTGAATAAAGGCCATGTTCTATATTCATGTTGAATTACCGTATTTTTTTGATTGCCCATTTCTTTCATGATTCGGTATGCAATTTCAAAATTATCACTAATAATTGCGTCTGCTAATTTAAATTTCAAGCTTGTTGCTGACCAGTCTGATCCTTTCATGATTTCACTAGCCTCTTCTTTTAGACCAATCCATTTATATGCTTGTGCTTTATTAACAATCATCATTCGATAAATTTCATCAGGCCCATGATCCTTCAAAGTATCGGTGCAAAAATCAAAAATCACTTTTGCTAAATCATTTTTTCCATCCAGTAAACAACTATATCCGACCTCGTTAATATTGATATCAGCCAAATTCATCTGATCTGGTAAAAATTTTCTCCATAGTACGTGTACCAATTTGAGCCCCACCTCAAATATTATTTCGTATGCTTTTTGAATATATTCTTTGTCTGCGAATAAAGAATCATCAATATTAATTCCATCTATATCTGCCCCCACGTTTTCACACACCTTTATATATTGAGACGAGACAATTCCATCCGAATGCACAAAAAGGTTTCGCCTTTGTGATAATTCTACAAAAAGAGGCCAAACTTCTAGGTCTTTCGTTAGTTTCATCCCAAACCTGTTCTCCATCCACCTAAATTGCTTTTGACGACTCTCGCGAAGAACACCTTCCACTTCTTTTTCTAGAAGAAAATCTTTTGCATCTTCCATTGAATCAAAGATAAGGAGTTCCGAATATGTAAATTTCTTTTCGGAAGCATTAATCAATTCAGGTTTAATAGATAAAGTTAATTTAATGAGTCTTCCAAGAAAGGCGTCAAATTGGCATAGAAGAGAAATCAAGATACTCTTTGACATTGTTGGGATAGCCATAGAAAATATTTTGAATTGTTTCGCTAAAATTTTTAACTGAAATAATTCTTCAGTAGTAATATATATTTTTTCACCTTTACCTCTTTTTTTCGATTGATTTTTTTTATTTATAAAGTCGTGTAGATCTTTTTCCTTTTCGATAGAATTTACTTTTATACTATTTATAACTATTGGCATTACTGTGTATAGGCTTTCTATTGAAGTAATTAAAGAGTGAAGCACACTACTATATGATGGTTTATCTGCGTGAATTATCTCAGGAATTTGTTCTTCGTTTTCCTTCTCCTGGTCAATTAATTTTTCTTTTTCCTTCATTTAGTTTCTCCCTCCATGCAATTAGTATTGTAAAGCGGAATAAAATAATATAATTCTTGATTCACCAATTCGTAAATACTAAAACGTCCTGATTTTCCCCATCGCGATTGTTCTACCTCCTGAAATGCGATATCTCTATTATATATACTTTGTATTGGAAAAGATTAGAATTGATTAGGTTTTTCCTAAGAACAGATAAAAACCTTATAAAACCTGACATTTTTTAAGCTCATGATTATTGGAATATGCAAACTCTTATGGACTTAATTGGACATAAATAGACCGTTTTTAAATCTTAAATGATTACTAATTCATCAATTATAAGGATTTGGTTTCTAATGAATTTGTAGCCGGCCAGGTGGCAATCAAACTTTTTCATATTTGCTACTGTACACTTTGTACACATTAAAAAGGGGGATAATTTCAGGAAGTTTTTCGCTGTTATACAGAGAATAACAGGTATTTATGTTTAGACATAGAAAAAACGTTGTTAGCAATTGAAAAACAATAATTCAGGGATCTAAAAGCAAATGATTTTGTATACAAATTCGGATTATTTTCCAAGTCCGTGAGGCCTGCGGTTTATATCTCGATTAATAATATGTGAAAATGTAGCCCAACTGGAA
Source organism: uncultured Pelolinea sp. (assembly GCA_965195205.1). Classification (GTDB taxonomy): domain Bacteria; phylum Chloroflexota; class Anaerolineae; order Anaerolineales; family Anaerolineaceae; genus Pelolinea. Next base: position 19,104 of record CBDAFG010000028.1, read on the forward strand.
TTACGCTATAATCCGTGAGGTCGCGGGTTCGAATCGCCCCAGGGGCGTTTTTTATTAAAAAATCAATAGAACAGTACCATAAACAAGTTTTTACTAAAAATCGATTATTAACTCATCCGATACTTCATCCTCATCTTCCATATTTTGTTTGTACGAATATAATAGCGTGAGGGAAACTGGTTGAGTATTTTCGGGAACCTCGAATACAAAAATACACTTTGAATCTTCCACTAACTCGGATCCAGCTGTTATATTGGTCAGATCGTGAAATTTGACTCCTGTAATTTGGCCATTGTTCATCGAATATACTTCGCCTGAATCCACCACTAAAGTCATCGGATTGTCCCTAGAGCCAAGCATATTGGTGATATGGACACTCTTAATACCCGTCACAGAAAAATAAAAGACGATAAATTCCTTGCCCTGTTCTGCAATTCTACCTGATAAATCTTCTGGTAGTTCCTGCATTCTCTCAGTTTTATCCAGCATAATTTCCACGTGTTCATCAGAATATTGGTTGGCAGGCTCAGTAGTTGGTGTCGCTGGTTCACTTGTAGGTGTCACTGGTTCACTTGTAGGCGTCGCTGTTGTAGTCGTGCTGCATCCAGACATTACCACTAAGATTAACGCTATACCCAAAAACGTTTGTAAAAATTTTCGGTGATTCATTCTTTTTCCTCATTTCCTTCCACGTTTAGATCAGACAATTTCAGTATAGCAGTTTTTTATGAAAAACAACCATCTGTAGAAAGAATTGAGTCGCCTTTCCGGGTCCAACGCGGTGGAGATGTTAAATATCTATTGATGTAGTCTTATTGGGATTATGCTATTATCCGCCTGGTCGTAGGTTAATCACCCCTCGATTGGAGTTAGACTTTATTCCGTTTGGTTTGAAACTCATGCTTAAACATTAAAATTATAATTTATACCCTTATTGGGATCATTTCATAAACCGTGAGGTCGTGGGTTCGGCGATTTATTTTGTTTCGTCCATTACCATCATAAGTAAAAAACGTGAGAATATTGCATTGATATAATTGAGTAAAGATGGTTATATTTCTTTAATATTATTAAAACAGCAGGGATTGTGTGTCATCTTTTCTGTAAAATTGATCACAGGTCCTTTCAATTTATTAGATAATACTCTAACTGCTCTCCATTCTCAAATAAATCTTGCCATATTCCCACTCTTCACTAACCTCCATCAGAATTGCTGAGACAAGCCGCAAGCAGGATTGCTCATTAGG
>CBDAFG010000029.1:0-10510 GCA_965195205.1 uncultured Pelolinea sp.
GCGGGTATTTATGGAGATGTTAGTCAACCGCGGCCTGCATGGGGTACAGCTAATTATCAGCGACAATCATGGCGGGCTCAAAGCAGCCCGCAAAGCAGTTTTCACAGGTGTACCCTGGCAGCGCTGCCAGTTTCATCTTCAGCAGAATGCAATGCAGTATGTTCCGCATGTTGGCATGCGCAGAGAAGTGGCTGAGGATATCCGCGTTATCTTCAATATGTCTGACCGGAAGGCAGCAGAAATTTATCTGAAGAAAGCAGTTGATAAATATGCGCTCATTGCTCCCAAACTGGCGGATTGGATGGAAGTTAATATCCCGGAAGGATTCACCGTGTTCGCTTTTCCAGGAGCGCATCAAAAACGGTTGCGAACATCCAATTATCTGGAACGGCTCAGTCAGGAAATCAAACGGCGCACGCGCGTGGTGCGTGTGTTTCCTAATGAGCAATCCTGCTTGCGGCTTGTCTCAGCAATTCTGATGGAGGTTAGTGAAGAATGGGAATATGGTAAATTGCATTTGAGAATGGAGACGGGTTAGAATATTAGTTAATAAAAAAAGGATCTGTGATCAATTTTACAGAAAAGATGTTACATAATCGTATCTCTTTGACCGGTGAATGGGAATCTTCAAATGGAAATTCGGGGCCAATTAACATGCTCTTATCCGAGGATAAGCAAGAATTCTCTGGAAATTTAGGCAGCGAAACAATGTTGTGTGGTTCAAGAGAGGGAAGCTTCAAGCCCACCCCTTGTTTTACAGAAATTGGCGGCTGGAGCGGAGAATGGATCGTCTGGTTTGGACCTGAAGAGATTGAGTCCATCCTGTTTTTTAAGCAAGAAGGCAGCGAAATAGATGTAATGGTTTACGACTTTGAAGGGACGGTCAGCGGAGATGGGCGCACACTAACAGGGGAATTCAATGAATTAGGCATCTCCGGGAGCCTGGAAGCAAAAATTCTTGACAATAAAGCTCAATTCACTGGTAATATGCTTAAGCTATTCCCTTTCTGCGGCGTTCGCAAGGGAGGGCCAAAACCCATTGTTTGTTTAGGCCCTTAAATCGCTTATTAATGAAGATCTATTCACATACCTTTTTAAATAAACATGATGCCCAAATTAAGATGGATTAATGGTGGCCAAATTAGTTTTGTTTAGTTATTCTTGTCCTCTACCAATTCTTTAACCCTGCCTACCTGGCCATTCACTAAGCAAACTTTAATGCCGTGGGGATGTACAGCAGATTTTGTCAATAAATCTTTGACTATTCCTTCGGTCAGTTTTCCTGTTCGTTGATCTTTTTTTATCACTATTCGAACTCGTTGACCTATTTTGATTTTTTCGCGAGGTATGCTGTTCATTTTGTTTTACCTTCTCTTTTTTATCCCACAAAGCCGACCAACAATTTACATAACTGGTTGGCTAACTCTGATAAAACCCTTGCGAGGCGAGATATAAGTCTTCGACTTTTGCCCTTGCCCAAGGGGTCTTTCGTAAAAATTTCAGGCTGGATTTGACTGACGGATCATTCTTGAAACAGCGGATATTGATGCGTTTGCCCAACTCGCTCCAGCCATACTGTTCAACCAGGCTGTTCACTATTTGCTCCAGAGTAATGCCATGCAGTGGATTATTTGGTTGCTGCTCACTCATAACATGTGGTATTCCCTTTCAGGTGAAAAATTTCATCTTTGCCTGATAAGCGCACTGCCAGCTCGACGACCGCATGTAACCTGACATATTTTGATTATATTCGAGATTTGCACATTTCGCGCTTCTTACCAAAGGAGAATTGGGATAAGATCTCCTCGTCAAACAATGCACCTCCCGCAATGACATGATTACAGAGATAGCAAACATGATTCAGCCAAGGGGCAACTTTTCCAAGTAATAATCGTATACTTAGAAGATATGATGATAAATTTGCTTTGAAGCAACCATCAACGATATTGAGAATAGCATGAGTTATAAAACAGACCCCACAGCACCCTCATCCTCAAAGGGCGAAATTCTTGCAAACAGCATCACCCACGGAGTTGGGGTAGGCTTGAGCATCGCCGGGATCGTGTTTCTGATCATCCGGGCAATTAACCTGGGAACTGCCTGGCACCTGGCCAGCTACATCATTTTTGGGACCTCATTGATCCTGCTTTATCTAGCTTCTACGGTCTATCATAGTTTCACCAAGCAGCCATGGAAAGCAGTTTTTCAAAGGATAGATCACGCGGCGATTTTCTTCCTGATCGCAGGAACATACACTCCTTTCCTGTTAACAAAACTAAGAAATGGCTGGGGATGGAGTATCTTTGGGATTATTTGGGGATTATCAATCGTTGGTTTAATCATGAAGCTGGGATTTAAAACAAGGTTTGAAAAGCCATCGGTGTTTTTGTATCTCGCAATGGGCTGGTTTGGAATAATCGTTTTTTATCAGACTATGGGTACGATTAGTATGCTATCGATATGGTTCTTACTGATAGGTGGCCTCTTCTACTCTACGGGGGTCATTTTCTATCGTTGGCGGACTCTGCCCTATAACCATGCTATCTGGCACTTATTTGTGCTGGGCGGCAGCATCTTCCATTATTTTTCTGTATTGCAGCTTACTTAATTTTTAAACTTATGGATTTGCACATGAATAACAGGGTTTTCATCTGCCCTGCAGAATTCATAATACAGTGGCATTAAGGGCATGCTCCCGGGCTAATCGAGTTGAAGAATCCACTAAATAAATTGCACCATTGATTTGTTAGATCGATAATGGTCAGGGGGATCACACAGAAAATCACAATGAATGCCAAAGCAGCCAAAAGGATAACAATCCATGTGAGTTTTTTATGGTCCACTGGTTTTTGGTCTGATATTTCTTCTTTTCGATCCGTTTTTCCAGATTTTATCTTACGAACTCGTTCTTTTATTAGTTCCTTGAGATGCGTGATTCCCTCTTCAGCTTGATGCAGCAGAGATATTTCTGGTAACTGCCAGCTGTGTTCCCCACTCACACGGATGTCGCGCTTGAGGAATTGGATCCAGGCCAGCAAAGCGAAAAGCAAAGCCGCAAAGAGTAGTCCAAAAAACCATCCCCATTCCAATCCTTTAATTGCATACCCACCTTGGTAGAAATGCATAGGGGTGAATTTCATGAATGGTTCAAGATCGGGATTGATCCCTGAAAGTCCGATCAGCAGGAAATTGAGAACCATCATTGCGCCAGAAAGTGTTCCGGCTAAGCGTGTTGAAGGCAGAATGAAGCTCAGCAGTAAGGCAAAAGTACTGAAAAACATTGAAATAGCAAATAGAGAGAGAAATGGACGTAAGAATTCTGTTGGTGTAAGGTCAAAACCATAGGCTTTAGAAGGTATTACCAGGCTCAACCATGAGATGAGAAGGATCGCTGCGATCATTGTGAGAAAAGCCATCAGCCGACCCCAATAGAGCCGCGTGCGGCTTATGGGATGCGCGAGAGCAAGGTCGAGCAGACCTTTCTCTTCATCCCCTACAATTAGATTCACGCACACTCCAATTGCAAAAATGCCGATGATCAGGTTTATGAAGGTAAAATATTCGATGTCTAAATATCCCCATGGAGTAGTCATTTCAGTCATATTTCCAAAGAAAGCAAGTAATTCTTGCGGGTAGCCCTTCAATAATTCATCGAAACCTTCCATGGTTATTATGGTGTCATAAAATGAGCCGAGAAGAAGACCATAAAGAACCAAACCAATAATCCAACCGGCTGCCTGTCCGCGCAGCCGGCCAATGGTATGCTTATATTCAGCAAACATCTCAGTCCACCTCTCTTTCTTCATCTTTGTAGTAATCCAGGAAAACTTCCTCAAGAGAATGATGAAGGGTTTCCATATTGTTTACTGGATATATTGCCAACGTTTTAATAAGTTTGTCCATGTCACCTTCAACCTTGAGGGTAATGTCCAAGCCATTACCCCTTGATAGCAAAGAAATTCCTTCAAGCTTTAAAAGGTTACTGGTATCGACCATTTTCTTGAACCGGACTCTTACTTTGCGCATGGTCATGCTGGCAAGTTGGGCGGGGTTGATCTCTTCCCCGATGACACCTTTCCGAATGATGGCTACGCGATCCGCAATGGCTTCTACTTCACTTATGATATGTGACGAAAAAAAGATGGTTGTTTCCTGTGCTTGTGCCTCTTTCAGCATTTTATATACTACCTGCTGCATCAGAGGATCCAATCCAGCAGTGGGCTCATCCAGCAGCAAAACCTTTGCCCGCGGCATAAGAGCTTGCACCAACCCCACTTTTTGCTTATTCCCCTTTGAAAGGTTTTTTACCGGCATGTTAAGATCTAATTCCAGACGCTTGGTTAATGTCCTAGCGTAATCCCAACTAACCACCCTCCCTCGAAGATCTGCAAAATAACGCAGCACATCCAATACTTTAACATTAGCTTCTAAATTTAATTCTCCAGGCAGATAACCGACCTGAGACCGAACCTCGAGAGCCTGCTTTTGTGGATTCAAACCCAGTATGTCGATTGATCCTGCCTGGGGACGAATAAGATCTAACATGCAGCGGATGGTTGTTGTTTTTCCTGCTCCATTAGGTCCCAAAAACCCGTAAATTTCTCCCTGCTTCACTTCCAGGTTGACACCACGCAGCGCATGTACTTTCCCGTAAGATTTGTGTAATCCTTTAATTCTTATTGCAGTTAGTTCGTTCATACGCAACCCTTCTTATTCACACAAACAGTAAACCTGTAAAGAACCTTGTTATTTTAATACTAATCACGCTTTGTGTTTCTAAGTTCCAACCATTCTGCGTCGTCAGAGGTTTATTGGGTTGGAAAAACACTAAGCCAACCCACGTGTATGAGAAATATTTTAATTCCAGATTATTTTTTTGAAAAAGACCAGTATGATAATTAAATAATAATTATATATGTTTGTTATACTATTCCTTAGATATTCAATAAAAGGGAATTAATTGGAAAATACGGGTTATTTAGTAAAAGTAATGGGGGTTGTGATAGATGTGGAGTTTCCCAGCGGGAATCTTCCGGGAATTAATAATGCACTGGAAATCCCGATGGATGAAAACAGAAACGAGGTTTTCGAAGTTCGGGAACACATCAATGCTTCAACAGTGAGAGCCATTTCCATGGGAACAACATCCGGGTTAAGGCGTGGAATGCGTATCATTGATACGCAAAAACCAATTCAAGTTCCTGTTGGGCCGTCCACTCTTGGAAGAATGTTCAATGTGCTTGGTAATCCGATAGATAAAATGCCTTTTCCGGGTGATATAACCAAAAAATCAATTCATATCCCCTCTCCAGCACTTATAGACCTGAGAGCTGATTTTACGCCTTTTATAACCGGCGTTAAAGCCATTGACCTCCTGATACCATTCCCTGTAGGCGGAAAAGTCGGGTTAATTGGAGGCGCAGGTGTTGGAAAAACTGTGCTGATGATCGAACTGATGCGCAATACGATCACTGAACAATCGGGATTAGCTGTATTCGCGGGAGTTGGAGAGCGTAGCAGAGAAGGAAATGATCTCTGGTTAGATCTTAAAAAAAGCGGTGTTCTAAGAAACACGATCCTTGTGTTTGGGCAAATGAATGAACCACCCGGAGCCAGATTGCGAGTTCCCTTAACGGCATTAACCATGGCAGAATATTTTCGGGATACTGAAAACAGATCTGTGCTGGTATATATTGATAATATTTTTAGATACACCCAAGCAGGCGCTGAAGTCTCAGCACTTCTTGGCCATCTTCCATCTGCGGTTGGCTATCAGCCCACGCTTGAAAGCGAAATGGGTGAATTGCAGGAAAGGATCACAACCACCAGCAGCGGCAGCATTACATCAATTCAGGCTGTGTATGTCCCTGCTGATGACCTAACAGATCCCGCAGTTGTAGCCGCATTCTCCCATTTAGACGCTTCGTGTGTGTTGTCCCGTCGTTTGGCAGGATTGGGTTTTTATCCCGCGATTGATCCACTTCAATCAACAAGCTCCTTGCTTTCTGAAGAACTGGTAGGCAGCGATCATTTTAATAGTGCCAACAGAATACGTTCTTTCTTAGCTCGATATGACGAGCTGCAAGATGTTATCGCTATTTTAGGTATTGACGAATTAAGTGAGCAGGATCAATTGATTGTAAAAAGGGCCAGACGCATTCAACGTTTCTTGACACAACCATTTTTTGTATCCGAACAATACACTGGTCATACCGGGCAATTTGTTCCACTCAATGAAACGTTAAAAGGGTTCAAGGAAATAGCTGATGGGAAGCACGATCATATCCCTGAGCAAGCATTTTATATGGTTGGAACTATCGAGCAAGCCATTCAAAAAGCCGAGCAGATGGAATCTAATCTTGAGAAACAAATAAGCGAATGAGAATAATAATTCAATCACCTGATGGGATTGACAAGGAAATTCAGAATGTTGGATTCCTAAGAGCATCTCTCTCAAACGGCTATCCGATCAGTATATTACCCAATCACGCACCCTTAATTGGTCAAATATCCGCTGGGGTTTTGCAGTATAAAATATCCGCGATCGATCATACCATCCCAATATCAGACAGCATCTTGTTTGTTCGGGATAATCTGGTAAAAATCCTTACCATAAATACAAATTTACCGGATAATTAATTAAAGTAGTTTAGATGAAATATTCAATATTAATTTGCATAGCCTGGGCAATTGCCGGACTTATCACAGGAATATCACTTGGGTGGATGCAGTGGATTTCGATAAAAGACCTTGGAACAAAAAACTCGGGTAAAATTATTGATACAATATATTTGTTCTCAGCACTACGGATCCTTTTATTTTCCGGGATTATGTTTTTTGCTTTTCGCCAAGGATTTATATATGGCATTAGCTTATTGATACCGTTTTTTATAGGACGCTGGACATGGACAATCTTAGTATTAAATAGAAAAAGCAGCAATAAGGAATAAGTTTTGGAATCAATCACACCTCAGATCGTTTTTTACATATTGGGAATTCCCATCAGCAGCACAGTTATATCCACATGGGCTGCGATGGCATTAATCATTGTGTCAGCACTGCTTATCTCTAAGTTTTCCCCTACCGCGCTTGATATGATCGGTGAGACTCTAACCGGAATAATTTCCAGCGTCATGTCTGTTCAAAATACAGATACGTATCTTCCTCTGCTTGGTACTCTAGCGATCTTCATAGCGGTGTCAAACTCTATCGGTATCGTTCCGATCCTAAACGCGCCCACCAGTGATATCAATACACCCATTGCCCTTTCACTGGTTGTCTTTTTTGGCGTTCATTTTTATGGAGTGCAAAAATTCGGGGTAGTGAACTACTTCAATGGATTTGCCTCCCCCATATTTTTACTGCCCTTTGAGATTATCGGCCAAGTCAGCAGAACTTTATCTCTTTCATTGAGATTATTTGGAAACATCATCAGTGGTGAACTCATTTCAGCAATCGTTTTTGGATTGGTTCCACTGATCGCGCCGCTCCCATTTGTTGGTTTAAGCCTATTCCTGGGTATTTTACAGGCTTATGTATTTACAGCGTTATCTTCTTTGTATATTGATATGGCAGTTTCTACCAAATAATAAAATAAATTAAATAAGGAAAAATTATGAGTCAATTAGGTCCAGAATTTCTAATCATATTTACAACAATTCTTGTCAGCGGCATCGGCATCATTATCGGTACCGCAATTCCTTCAATAGTTGAGGGCAAAGCAGTCTTGAAAGCATTGGATGGAATTATCCGCCAACCCGAAACAGCAGAAGACATCCGTATAACACTGCTGATCTCAATGGCGCTGCTTGAATCGGCTTCCATTTATGTACTGCTTGTTATTCTAATCCTCTTGTTTGCCAATCCACTGGCCATCCAGTTCTTTAATTAGGCTATGTTAGACATAAACTTCACCACAATTCTTTTCCAATTCATAAACTTTGTTATTCTTGCTGTTACTCTCTATTTTCTGATGTTTAAGAAGATCATTTCAGGAGTTCAGCAAAGAAAAGATAAACTGGAAGAAATTGAACAAGCAGCCATTCGAAATTTCGAGGAATCTGAAAAAGCAAAAATAGATCTTCAAAAACAAATAGAAAACGCACAAGCATTGATTGATGGAAGAATCTCACAGGCCAAATCCGATCTTGAGGTAAGCCGTTACCAGATCATTGACGCTACAAAAATCGAGGCGGAGAAGATCATAAAACAAGCATTGGGATCAGCAAAACTCGAACAGAAGCTCTCAATCGAAAAATTTAACGATGAGTTTACCACCTCAATAATGGATATCGTTAAACAAATCCTCTTTAAACACTCCCCCAATGTTATTCACAATGGGCTAGTTCAACAAACAAATAAAAGAATTTGGGAACTTGGTAAAAAAGAAATGGATCGTGTTAAAACTATCCGCCGCTCTCTAAAGGGCAGGGAACCCACATTATCCGTTGAGACTGCATTTCCCCTTTCAAAAGAACAACAAGCAAATATCGTGCGTACGTTTTCTGCCCTCGCAGATAAAAACGTTAAAATCGACACGGTTCTAAAAAAAGATCTGGGATCAGGCGTCCGCATCCGATTAGGAGATTTCATTATCAACAATTCGCTTGACACATTGTTAAATGAAATTAAAAAAGAGACATCAATTGAAGTAAACAACCTGATAGAGAAAAACAACGAAAAATGAGCTTAGATTTCAAAATTAATATGGAGCAAATATCGAAGGATCATTCTCATGAATCCTTTTCCGCTTTGATATCTGACCATATCACTAAGTTAAAACATACAACTGAAAATGAGCAACAACACTCCCCAAGAACTGAAGCCATAATCCGATCCCTTCGTGAAAAAAGCGGAGAGATTAATAGTGCGGTCCATTTTGAAGAAGTAGGAACTGTACAACATATCGGAAATGGGGTTGCTAGTATTTCTGGTCTTTCCCAAGCAGCGATCGATGAACTCGTGATATTCAGAAATGGCACAAAAGGGCTGATCCTTAATCTTCGTACCGCATCTCTCGACGTAATTCTATTAGAGAAAGAAGAGGGAATTCAGGGGGGAAGCTTAGTTACACATGATAAAAATAAGCTGCAAATTCCAGTGGGAAATGATCTGATCGGAAGAGTTATCAACGCTCTCGGGAAACCAATTGACGATGGCCCTGATAACATTTCTTTGGACTTTAGGTTTATTGAGCGGCCAGCTCCAGATATCACACACCGCTCACCAGTAAACACACCTCTCCAAACAGGTTCCAAGATCATTGACGCTCTATTTCCAATCGGAAAAGGCCAACGCGAGTTGATTGTTGGAGATCGCCAAACAGGGAAAACAACCCTCGCCGTTGACGCGATCATCAACCAACGAGGAAAAAATGTTAAATGTGTATATGTCTCCATTGGACAGAAAAAATCATCTTTGCTAACCGTAAATGACATTCTTAGAAAAAACAAGGCTTTTGAGTACACAATAGTTATTTCAGCTGCTCCTGATGACCCCCCCGCCCAAAAATACCTCGCACCTTTCACGGGAATGACTATCGCCGAGTTTTTCCTTGATCAAGGAGATGATGTATTAATCATCTTTGATGATCTGACAAAACATGCGGATGCATATCGTGAATTGAGCCTGCTCTTACGCCGACCCCCGGGCCGAGAAGCATATCCCGGAGATATTTTTTATCTCCACTCAAGACTTCTTGAACGCGCAGGAAAACTTAATAGCGATCAAGGGGGAGGATCAATCACTGCGATCCCAATCCTTGCTATGCAGCAAGGCAATATTTCCGCCTATATTCCGACCAACCTTATTTCAATATGTGACGGTCAGATTGTTTTGGATAAAGGAAAATTTAACAAGGGTTTTAAACCTGCTGTTAACATCGGCATATCCGTCTCACGCGTTGGCAGCGCCGCTCAAACTGAAATGATGCGAGGGTTAGCAAATTCGCTCAAACTCGAATTGAGCCAATTTGAAGAAGTTGAAAAGTTTACCCGATTCGGAACAGAACTTGATGAATCTACTACGCAAATGATCCAACGCGGTCGGCGATTACAAAAAATCCTCACTCAAACCATTTACCGCCCTTATTCTTTAATTGAACAAATTCTACTCTTATTTTCCGCAAATCACGGATATTTAGATTCCATAAAAATGAATGACCTAATGAAGTATGAGAAAGACCTTTTTGCCTGGTCAAAAAATAACAAAAACAAGGTTTTAGAAATAATTGGAACAGAAAAAGTTTTCTCGGCAGCTATTGAAAAACAAATCACAGACTTACTTGATTCATTTTCTTTATACTGGCACCAAGGAGAAGATGCTAATGAATAAAATGGTAATGGCTGTCATTCCCCATGATGAAGCGGAACACGTTCTCGATGCATTGATCAATGCTGGTTTTTCAGCAACTTATATAGAAACCAAAGGGGGGATGCTGCGCCAATCGCAGTACTCATTATTTGCCGCAGTCAGCACCGAAACACTTGATAATGTCTTAGATATTATCAAG
>CBDAFG010000030.1:0-3647 GCA_965195205.1 uncultured Pelolinea sp.
TCTATAGCTAATAAATTTACAAATAACCACGAACTGGAATCTGGCACTTTCGGTGGGGGCGCCGAAACAAATTCTTTTCTTGAGTTTCTAGGATTTGAAATTATAGAATTATCGAGTTCGAAAGGGCAAACAAAACAAAACGTTAATCCGAGAAAAAAGTTAAGGCACACTGAGAGATGTAAAGATTGTAAAAGAAATATAGTGTTATTGCTTACTCATCTTTTTGGTGATGTAATTGAAAACCACCAGATAAATATTGGTCCTAGACCCGAAGATTTCTCATCCCACCCGGAATACGCTGCATTAAAAAAGATATTCAAGGCACTTGGGGAGTTTAGAGGAAATAAAGATTTTATTAAGATCAACAAGTTGCCCAGAGTTGATTATTTTATTAAGAGTCAAAATTGCATTATTGAATTTGATGAATCGCAACATTTCACCCAATGCAGAAAGATAACGCTTGAGAACTATCCAGATAGTTTGGATGTCAATTTCAACAAAGAAAAATGGAAGGAACTTTGCGCCCAATACAATTCGACAGATAATTCGCCCGTTTACCGGGATGAACAAAGGGCTTGGTATGATACCCTTAGAGATTTCGTACCTAATATCTTTGGTCTAAAACCGACAATACGCTTGCACGCGGCTGATGAAAAGTGGTGTGAATTAAACCCTCATATTGGAGAGGATATGGAAAAAATCATAGATCATTTAGGAATCTCAGGAATTGGACCAAGGAAAGAAATCAAAGTGGCTGTGCATCAATCACCCGCGCCAAAAATTGCCCGAATTATTCTTTCGTCAGACTGGAAATCAGATCTGAATGAAGCAAAAGAAGTGTTAAAAACTGTTTGTGCGAACTGGCCTCAAGATCAAAGTGTTGATTTTCTCATTACACCTGGCGCTTTTCTTGGTTTTGACATACCGCAGGAACTGCTTAGGGATCTGGATAATAAAGAGCCATCTATGTTAGTTCAAACTAGGTTGTTCAATCTTGCTGAAGATATATGCAAAGAGTTGTTGGATGGCGAATTGATTAATAAGTTGTCAAATTACACAAGGTATATTTCTCTGGGGGTTGACTCTTTCAAGCTTAAGGTATCCCTTAGTTATGTCAAGATAAAAAAACCACATGCAGAATTGGTTGGAATGTATGATCTCAAAGAAGGAGTTTTCTATTGGACAGGAAAATCATTTCCGACAGTTGGCCAACAGAAAGGCTTGATCCGGATTTCCGATCTGGGTTCTCATTTTATGCAAACAGAATTCGGAAAGGTGATGGTGCTTGGTTGTCATGACCTAATTATCTATTCACCAAGAGGAAAAGGCTCTACTAAAAATAATTGGCGTAAAAATATCCGTAGCGAATTCAAAAAACAGGCTATTGAGGAGAAACCAGAAATTGTTCTACATCACCCACACAACTCAGACTCCTTCAGAACATGGACCGCAAGCTGGAATGAACTAAAACGCGATCTACCAACGGTTCGTTTATATGCTGGCGCAGGAAAATACTTCCGTTCAGAAGGGAAACAGCGTTCCAGTATTGAAAAAGTGTTACAAAAGAACGAATTAGGATCAATGTTGAATTTTATTGTCAAAAATTATTACAAAACATAAAATTCTTATTATGATTTTTGTGGCTTATGAAAAACAAGGTTTCATATGTCATTTAGTTGCACAAAATCTCTTTTAATAGATGGGTTTCTACTCAACCAGTTATCTTGTTAAATAGCTGGCTCAGATACTTGTGCCTATCATCTTCTCTTAACAGAACGTTTCTTTTGTTCCAATCCGAGATTTCCATATTTCTACCTTGTAAGGGCACATGGCTAAACGGTGTAACAGAAATGATGAATGAATTAAGCGTTACTTCCGGGTCTGCTAAACGATTTTCCAATTCCGTTATGGTTTGGTAAAAGAGAATTTTCTTATCGTCTATACCTATTCTGCCAATTCCTTTGGGATCTATAAAATTGACATACTGGTGATCGCCTGAAACGATCCATAAAATAAAGTCTGGGTAAAAGTTTCCTGCCTCAAAAAAGCCAATTCCGCCGCCTTTGCTTTTGTTGCCCAAAAGATACAATTCTTTGTTTTCGAAATACTGGATATTTTGTTCAAAATATTTCACAAGGTCTTTAACAAAATCTCTTTCCCCTGTATTTAAAGTAACAGGTTTAATTTCTACTAATTCTTTTCCGCCAGTCCAACTTAGCAGGGGCTGATAGAGATGTTGCGAAAACATAATCCCAGTCAGTTGCCGATATTCTATTAGCTTGAACTCTTTAGCATCTACCGATTCTTTGATTTCCTCAAGTACTCTTATAATATCTTCTTGTGATTGATTAACAAGGATCTGATACTCATTAAAGAAATTGAGATCATCTTCTTTTGCTTCTTGTAATTCTAGGAAATCATTTTCATAAGCCGCTTTCTTTTGTTTGTAATAAGCATCACCTCATTCGGAGCTTCGATCAGGTCCTTGAGATATTGCAGGAACTGTGCTGCTGGGGCGCCGTCCACCAGGCGGTGGTCGAAGGCAAGCGACAGCGTCATCATCTGGCGCGCGGTGATCTCGCCGTCCATGACAACGGCCCTGGGTGAGATCCGTCCCACCCCTAAGATAGCCGCTTCCGGCAGATTGATCACCGGGGTGAACCCGTCCACGTCATACATGCCCAGGTTGGTGATCGTAAAAGTCCCGCCTGATAAGTGTTCCGGGGAGATCTTCCCGCTGCGCACCTCTTCCACGCGCTGGCGAAATTCGCGCCCGATCGTACCCAGGTCCTTCTGGTCCACATCGCGGATCACGGGCACGAATAGCCCGCGTTCAGCGTCCACCGCGATACCGATGTTTATCTGAGATAACTGCTCTATCATGTCTCCGTTTATCCGTGCGTTCATAAAGGGGAAGCGCCGCAAAGCGCATGCGCTGGTTTTAGCGAGCAGGTCGTTATACCCCGCCTTGAAACCCCATTCCGCCTCCTTTTCCACCTTTAGTTTTTCGCGCAGCGCGCTGAATTCAGTCGCGTCCACATCCATCAGCAGCGTCACTCGTGCGGTGCTGTGCGTACTGGCAACCATCCGCTCTGCGATCACACCCCGCACACCCTTCAGCGGCAGGCGTTCAGACACCTCCACCTCAGGCAGAGGGATTGGTGGAGCAGAAGCTGCTGCCGCGGCTTTCCCTGCGAGTGCTTTCTCAACATCTGAGCGGGTGATCTCACCGCGTGCTCCGCTGGCTGGTACAGAGCGTAGGTCAAGCCTGGCCTCCTCAGCCATCCGCTTGGCGATCGGGCTTACTTTCACCTCCTGGGCCAGATACGCTTCCACGTCCTGCTCCCGCACGCGCACACCCCCGCCGCCGGAAGGCGTTACCTTTGCCAGATTGACATGTTTCTCAGCTGCGAGCGTACGTGCGCGCGGTGAAGCGAAGATTTCTTTGCTGCCAACGGGCGTTGGTTTGGCATCCACTGTTGTTGTGGGGCTCGAAGTGGCTGGTGCATCTTCCAGGGGTGTATCCTGCAGTACTTCACCGGCAGATTGTTTCACTTCAAATTGATCGTCCGCTTCACCGATCACAGCAACAACTGTTAGTACAGGTACCACATCACCGACCTTGTATGGTCCGATATGGATAAAAC
>CBDAFG010000031.1:0-4949 GCA_965195205.1 uncultured Pelolinea sp.
CGGAAGCATTCCTGGTCGAATGATAGCCGATTTTGAGCGATTCAAACCACTGGAAAGAACTATTAAATGAAAAAACCGGTTTCACCGGTTTTCTTTATTTTTATTATTTTACTTTACTTCTGCTTCAACACTAATAACTTCACGTCCTTTATAAAAACCACAATTTGGGCAAACTGTATGCGGCAATCTTGACTCTCCGCAATTACTGCAAGTCACAAGATTTCTTGCCTTTAAAGCATCATGCGCCCGCCTTCGGTCTCTACGCGCTTTTGAAATCTTTCTTTTTGGTAATGGTGTCATTTCAATTTTCCTTCATAAAACGATCAATAATTAAGAGACTAAATTATAATTTCATAGCCTTGATCTTGTCAAGCAAAATATAATTGTTTTTTCTCCTTAAAGAAATGATGAGTGTATAATACATTTCGCTTTTTAATAAATTCTAGGAGTGCATACTTTATGCGTAATAAATGGTTTTACAAGTTATTTTCCTTAATAATGATTTGCGTGGTTATTCTAATTGTCTTTCCAGGATTCGATGATTTAGAGTTCAAAATTTTCAAACAAAAATTTGAGCCTGTATTGGGTTTAGATCTAAGGGGTGGTATGCAGGTTGTTCTTCAGGCTCCGGAGGGATATGACATAGATCAGGAAACTTTACACGTAGCTTCCACGATCTTAGAGAATCGCAGTAACGCTCTTGGTGTAAGTGAAGTGAATTTTCAAATTGCCGGTGACAATTACATAGTAGGAGAATTTCCCGGTCTGGAAAATGTTAATGAAGTGATTGAAGTTATCAAACAAACCGGCATGCTCGAATTTGTTGATCTTGGTGATGATTATCTTTTACCTGGAACCATAATACGAACAGATTATGGGGTTGCAGTTGATTCGAACGGATTAGAAATTGAACCTACTCCAATTCCTTTATCTATTGGACAACCTGATATTGATGTAAATAAAACCATTTCAGGAAATATGTATCATACAGTAATAACCGGTGCTGATTTGGATTCAGTGAGCATAGCTCCCCCGCAACGCCCAGGCGATGGGTATATTGTTCTCTTTCGTTTAAAACCTGAAGGCACAGAATTATTTTCAGACCACACAAAAAACAACACAGGAAAACTACTGGCCATCGTTTTAGATAAGGAAATCATTTCAACACCAGTTATTTCCCAGCCTATTGAAAATGGAGAAGGTGCAATCAGTGGATCTGGTGAAAATGCATTCACTCTTGAAGACGCAAACAATTTGAGGGTTACTTTATTTTATGGAACTCTCCCTGTTTCCTTGGAAATTGCAGAAAGTAGAGTAGTAGGGCCTTCATTAGGACAGGATTCTTTAGAAAAAAGTCTCCTTGCAGGTCTGATAGGTTTTTCAATTGTTTGTTTATTTATGATAATTTACTATCGTGCACCCGGCGTGGTTGCAATAATTTCTATTATCTTTTTTGCATTGATAAATTATGCGATATATTTATTAATTCCAATTACATTGACATTGCCTGGAATTGCTGGTTTCCTTTTAGGCATAGGGAGTGCACTCGACGCGAACATCCTTCAATTTGAACGGATTAAAGAAGAGCTAAGAAAAGGCCGCTCCGTTACACAAGCTATTGACTTGGGGTGGAGACGTGCTTGGCCATCTATACGAGACTCAAATTTAGCAACAATTATTACAAGCGCAATTCTTTTCTGGTTTGGTTCAACTTTTGGGGCAACCATTGTTAAGGGATTCGCCTTGACTCTGGCATTAGGCGTTAGTGTAAGTTTATTTACAGCACTATTTATTACACGGGAATTACTGAACTCTCTCATTCCCTTACTCAAAGACCGTGACAAATCTAAATTGTTTGGAATCTAAAAGGCAGAAATCAACATGATGAATATATTAGGTAAACGATACGTTTTTTTCGCAATCTCTTTATTATTAATTATCCCAGGATTGGTGATTATTGGTTTACATGGCCTTCCACTTTCGATTGATTTTCTCGGAGGATCATTAGTAGAACTTGAATTTAATTCACAAAAAGCTCCCAGCTATTCCGAACTCCAATCTTTATATGTATCAAATGGGATAAATGATGCCCAAGTACAGATTTCTTCTGAACAAGGGAGAGAAATCCTTCTCATAAAATCGTCTTCGTTAGAGCAGGACCAATATACATCGATCATCTCTCATCTAAAAGAAAACTTCGATGAGGGTTTAGTCGAACGGAGATTTAATACTGTCGGACCTTCTATCAGTCAATCGGTTACTCAAAGAGCCCTCTTGGCTATCTTAATTTCCTCTATCGCAGTTGTTCTTTACATTACTATTGCATTTCGGAAGATAGATCATGCATTTCGGTATGGTGTATGTGCGGTTATTGCAATGATTCATGACATCTTGATTGTCATTAGCCTTGGTGCTATCGGTAGTCAAATTTTTGGTTGGCAAATGGATTCTTTATTCCTTACAGCACTTTTAACTGTTATTGGTTTCTCCACACAGGACAAAATAGTTGTTTTTGACCGGATAAGAGAAAACTCTCCTTTATTACGAAAAATTAGTTTTGAAAAGTTAGTTAACCACTCTATCATCCAATCTCTTCAGCGATCAATAAATACACAATTAATGACCGTAGAATTCCTCTTGCTTTCTTTAGCGCTGTTCGGAGGGGAGACGCTTCGCGAGATGTGTATTGTTTTACTTGTCGGTTTACTTAGTGGAACATATTCTTCAATTTTCATCGCTGCACCTATACTCGTTGTATGGGAAAATAAAGAATGGAAAACTTGGTTTAGAAAACCACATGCTTCAAAAGCATAAATTCATTACAAAGGTTCTGTTCAGAAATGACAAACAGAACCTTTTTTATTTCTTAAAATCAGCTAATATCAGTTAAAAGGATTCTTCATGAGAAAAAAAGTTGTATTAATCACCGGCGCAAATGGCGAAATAGGCCATGGTTTAATTTCGAAAATTGGGGAAGAAAAACAGGCGAAAATTGTTGCCCTTGATCTTAAACCACTTGATGAAAGTTTGTTGGCATTATGCGACCGCTTTATCCAAGGGGATATTTTAGACAATATGTTGCTTGGCAGATTAATGGCTGAATATGAAATTACAACTATTTTCCATCTGGCTTCAATCTTATCTACCAAATCAGAATACACACCTGAAGCAGCCCATAAAGTCAATGTTGAAGGAACCATAAATTTATTAAGGTTAGGTGTTGAATTAGCGCAATGGCAGGGCAATCCCGTAAAATTCATTTACCCCAGTTCAATTGCCGTGTACGGTTTACCAGATATTGACACTAAGATTCGCGAAGGAAGAATTAAAGAATATCAATGGTGCACACCTATCACAATGTATGGGTGCAATAAAATATATTGCGAACATCTTGGTAGATATTATTCAAGGAATTATCGCCAATTAGCTAAAGACCGTTCCAAAAATTCAATTGATTTTAGATGCATTCGGTTTCCAGGATTGATAAGTGCGGACACTGTTCCTACAGGAGGAACTAGTGACTATGGCCCAGAAATGCTGCATCATGCAGCCCAGAATAAACCGTACGAATGTTTTGTCCGAGAAAATACTCAAATACCTTTTATGGCAATGCCAGATGCAATTAAAGCTTTACTATCCCTAGAAGAGGCTCCGTGCAATTCACTTTCTCAATTGATTTACAACGTAACAAGTTTTTCTCCAAGCGCTGCAAAAATTCGGCAATACGTAATAAAAGCGTTTCCTGATTCAGAAATAAATTATAAAATTCATTCAAGCCGTCAGGCAATCGTTGATAGTTGGCCAATTGACGTAGACGATTCACCGGCCAGAAATGATTGGGGTTGGGAACCAGATTATGACATGGATCGTTCATTTAACCAATATTTAATTCCCGCAATTCGTGCCCGCTATTCTTACCCCAAGGCCTGATCAAACTGTTAATAAGCAAACAAGAATAGCAAGTCGTTCACATTAGTTCCAGTTGGCCCAATTTTCACAAGATTACCGGTTATCCTAAAAAAATTATAAGCATCATTATTTGCCAAATATTGCTCATGGCTTAACCCTTTTTCTTCAGCTCTTAATTTCGTTCTTCCGGTCACAAATGCACCCGCAGCATCAGTCGGACCGTCTTCGCCATCCGTTGCTATGGTTATTAAACAACAGTTAGGTAAATTATCAATTTGCCCAACTGCCCCTAATGCCAATTCCTGATTTCTCCCACCTTTTCCTTTTCCAGATATTGTTACGGTTGTTTCTCCGCCAGCAATAACGCACGCTGGTTTTTTAATTAATTTATCGCTCTCGACCATGTTAGTTAATATTGATCCAAACACTTTTCCCACTTCTCGTGCTTCTCCTACCAACTTGGTTGAGAGGACAGCTGTGTTGTATCCGGATTTTTTCGCCGCTCTTTCTGCGGAAGTAATTGCTGTGATCAAGCTTCCAATTATATTGTTGGATATTTTACTCATTACCTCATCGCCAGCTTTGACTGTCTCCTGCAAATCACCTCTCATGCCTTTTTTTAGATGATTTATTATGCTTTTAGGAATTTCATTTTCAATTTTGTATTTTTGTATGATTTCCCAGGAATCATTATATGTAGTTTCATCTATTGATGTAGGACCAGAAGCTATCATCGAAATTTGATCTCCCAGAACATCAGATAGTATTAATGTCTCCATATGTGCCGGGTAAGTCATTCGAGCTAACCCTCCTCCCTTAATCATGTCAACATGTTTTCTTATTGTGTTTATTTCATGAATATCTGCGCCACATTTTAATAAAACAGTTGTAAGATGTGTAATATCACGCAAAGCTATCCCTTCGGGCGGCAGTACCATTAATGCAGATCCCCCCCCAGAAATCAGATTAATAATCAAATCGTTTTCAGTTACTTTCTTTAAAAAAGTTGTTAACTCTTTTGTGCTTTCTAAAGATTGTCC
>CBDAFG010000032.1:0-48579 GCA_965195205.1 uncultured Pelolinea sp.
GGCTCAGTCAGGAAATCAAACGGCGCACACGGGTGGTGAGGGTATTCCCTAATGAGCAATCCTGCTTGCGGCTTGTCTCAGCAATTCTGATGGAGGTTAGTGAAGAATGGGAATATGGTAAATTGTATTTGAGAATGGAGAGCAGTTAGAGTATTATCTAATAAATTGAAAGGACCTGTGATCAATTTTACAGAAAAGATGTTACATAATCTATTTTTATTAATTGTCAATACAATTTGATCTGTTGACGTTAATTCTGCATAGAAATCGTTGTTATTCTCATATAAACTAGTTCGAATATATTGATGATATTCGTTGAAAACAGACGTGAAATTTTCAAAAAATACCCCGTCTCTACTAAAGATGTATTCTTTTTGTTTTAATTGTTCTTGCTCATCTTCAATAAATGCATCATACATAAAAAGGTTTTTCTCCATATAATGCACATAAAGAGATACGAAATCCTCATTATCGAATAATTGATTTATCAACGGATCGTTTTTTTTGCTGGAGGATAGACAAAGTCCGAACAGAGGTTCTTCATCAAAGGAGATCGGTTCGAGTTTCGCTGTTATCGGGTTAAAGTAATATCGCATATTGTGCCATGTGTTTCCATGGCATGCGTAAAAAAGATCTACCGATGCGAGATATCTTGCATATACATCCAGATCAAAGACATCTTCTATTTCAACTTCTTGCAGTAATAGCTTGTTCAATAGGGTTATCGCATATCCTGTTTGAACTGAAAGTGTTTCATCTTCTAAAGTATTATTTATTCCAAAAACATCAAATTCTATATGATTTAAATGTGGAGAATTTTTATCCAAATAATAAGCCCATCTTTCCCATAAATAATCTTCATTCGGTTTTATTATCGGGCCCTCTCTGCGCAGAGAATTTTCAATCATTTGTTTGTCAAAGAATTCTTCTAATGCATAAACACCCCAGTACTCTCCATTAATTATTACGTCAATAAAATCATATCTTAGTGCTGCTCCCCCCTGGTTTCTGTAGAATGCATGGATTAAATATTCTGCCACCCCATTGCGAGTTTCAGGACGTTGGATTGAGAATTTCCGCATTCCCCATAAAAATTCATCATCCATTTTGATCCTAAAAGACCATTTTTTTCTTGTAAGTGTTCTGCCCAATCACCCTTCAGACGAATTTCGATATCATCTTTTTTCCCATCTGCGTAAATTACCGCAGAGACATAATCCTCATCCTCAGATAGGAGAATACCAAGCTGTAACGCTTCCGTTCTTTTTTCTTCTATTTTTGCTAATTCATCTTCTCCTATTTCAATCTCTATCTTTTTAATTTCAAAATCTATAATTACATGAGTTGGAAATTTATTAAAGTCCGGATCTTTATATGTATTAATACTCTGAAGCCAATAATCCCCATCACCCCGAATTGGAGATATGCGAATTTTTTTATAGCCTCTGTTTGTGATATTTTTAGGAATAAAATATAAGTAATTCTTTGCTTCATTGCCTATTGTACTGATCAGAATAAAATCACTCTTGTCGTCTAGAAGAAACTCAACCATAAAAACATCCCCACCGCTAAGTGTGATATCTAAATAATTATCATTTGTCTCTGTTTTAAGTTCAAGAGTTGAATAAAATTTTTGAGAAGGTAGAATTATTTTTTGGTCTGTTTGATTTGTATCTAAACTAATATGGAAATGAGATTGTAAATAATTTACCCCAACTTGTTCTGATAGTTTCATTGCGATGTAAAAAAAAATAAACAGAAAAACCAAAATCAATATCGTTCTCGATATGATTTGCCAGGTTTTTCTCTTGTTGTTTTTTAGTGAAATACTTCTGTTTTTTAGATTAATTTTCATTTTATTGAATATCTAGTAACATCGAAGTTATTTTTTTCTATAAAAAACATCTCAAAAGGCAGTTAATAGAACAACCACTTTAGACTATCCAACAGCAAGCGTATCCCGGTGTTATCGGCTCACGAAACCTAACTGTTTTTAACCTCGATTAGCCATCTATGTAATATTTTTTGAACTGCACCCTTTACTTCCACTTAAAATCCATGTTATCCGAGTGATCGTGCAGCCATAAAACCAACACTAATTTTTTTATCCGCCTCTTTTAATATTTCTATACAATTTTGCAATCTCTCATATGAATCAAACTCAACAAAAAGCATCACATTAGTGTTTTCTTCAGTATAGTCAAACCTTCTTAAATCTACTCTGGTGCAATTTTGACTAACAATTGAAATGATATTATCAACACCTAATTTCTTTGTATTAATTATTATATTATAGACTTCTTCAATCTTGTCTTTCTTGAAAATGCCGATAATAACCAGAATGGTCAATATCAATAATCCTGAGGATAATGTTAGTAACCTCTCATTTGCACCAAAACCTAAACCCATAGCAATACAGAAGAATATATACGTCAGCTCCTGGGGTTCCTTAATTGCAGTTCTGAAGCGGATTATTGACAATGCGCCTACCAAACCTAAAGACAATGCAATAGATGATTTGATAAGTGCGATGATTAAGCATGTACAAACGGTTATAAGTAGGAACGAGCTGCCGAAATGCTTTCGGTTTGAAAGCGATATACCGTATTTTACATATATCAAATATATAAAAAAGGACATGATGGCTGCTAAAATCACATTTATCAGCATATCAATTGTTCCAATATCTTGAAGACTGCCAAGTAAATTGCTCAGGAAATCAATAATATTCTCCATAATAATGACCTCGTATTGATAAATTTTCCCTAGTATATCATTCCATCTAGGCATTGGGATCTTTCACGCGGATACCAGGTAAGAGGTAGGCTGCCGCGAAGAGTGCCAGAGTGGATAAAAGACAACAAAACTTGACAATTGAAAAAGTTACGCTATAATATCGTAAGGCGATATCGAGAGACGATAATGAAAGACCCACTGCTGCACGACCTATATCTGGGGTTCATCCGCATCCATATTCTCTACCATGCTGGCAAAGAGCGAGTGTATGGTACGGCATTGATGGAGGAATTGGCACACCATGGCTATCAGGTGGGACCGGGAACGCTGTATCCCATGCTGCACGCGTTGGAGGAAAAAGGGTTGCTGGTGAGTGAAACTGAAGTTGTAGGGGGAAAACGCCGGCGATATTATTTCATCACGGCAGCCGGCGCTGACGCTTTGGAGAATGCCCGTGCGCATACATTAGAACTTATCCGGGAGATCAATGAGGAGGGCGCATGAAAACAGAAAAAAGTAAAGTACGCATCAAGGACCTACCGCGCAATATTTGGGCGGTGAGCCTGACCAGTTTTTTCATGGACATATCCAGCGAGATGGTAATTAATATTATTCCGCTGTTTCTATCTAACGTTTTAGGTGTGAAGACAAACATCATCGGATTGATCGAAGGCGTGGCAGAATCAACAGCCAGCTTATTGAAGGTCTTCTCGGGATGGATGTCGGATAAGCTGAAAGCGCGTAAATGGCTGGCGGTGGCGGGATACGGTTTGTCCTCGTTGGTGAAACCGTTCTTCTATTTCGCCAACAGCTGGCGTTGGGTGGCGGGAGTGCGCTGGGCAGACCGGATAGGGAAGGGCATCCGCACCGGCCCGCGGGACGCGCTGGTGGCAGATTCGATCGAACAGGAACAGAGAGGGTTGGCATTCGGGTTTCACCGGGCGGCGGATACAGGCGGGGCGATGGTGGGACTGCTGATTACGCTGGGTTTGGTGTGGGCGGCACAATCATCCCAGGTAAGCCTAGGGCTGGGCACATTCCGTACGGTTGTGCTGGTGAGTTTGATCCCGGCGGTACTGGCGGTGCTTTCATTAGCCATCGGGGCAAAAGAGACGAAGGTTAAGGACGTGCGCGAGGCACCGAAAATTTCATTTAAATCGTTGGGAAAACGCTTTGTGACCTTCATGCTGATCGTGGGGTTGTTTGATCTGGGTAATTCATCGGACGCTTTCCTGGTGCTGCGCGCGCAGGAGCGCGGGATGAGCGTGATTGGCATTTTAGGGATGCTGGCGGTGTTTAACCTAGTGTACACGCTGATCTCAACCCCTGCTGGATCATTATCAGATAAGATCGGGCGCGAGAAGTTGATCATCGGCGGGTGGATCGTGTATGCACTGGTGTATTTAGGGTTTGGGCTGGCTGATACGATTTGGCATGTGTGGGTGTTGTATATTTTGTATGGGCTGTATTACGGGCTGGCATATGGCACTTCGAAAGCGATGGTAGCTGACCTGGTGCCCGAAGAATTACGCGGGACTGCTTTCGGAACGTATAATGCGGTGCTGGGGATGATTGACTTACCGGCGTCCCTGATCGCAGGATTCCTTTGGGAGGGAGCTGGTGGCTGGCAGGGATTTGGACCATCGGCGCCATTCCTGTTCGGTGCGGGGACAGCGATGTTAGCGGCAGTGTTAATGGCTGCCTGGCTACGCAGCGAGAAACTCGTACTAAAAGTTTGAAAATTGTTGTTTGGGGAGCGAACTCTTCTTAAATTTGAGCACCTGTTTGTGGAACAGGCAATTGCGGATTCTTTCCCGATCATCCGATATGAGCTGAGAACAACTGGTGAATGGAGCGCGGCATACGCACGACTTGTTTAAATGCTGAAATTCAGGATAATTGCTTCTATATAGCATAAATATGTGAATTAACATATAATGCCTGACTAGTAAATCGACCAGAGGAGAAAGTTGTTGATCAATTTTGCAGGCGCATCCGCCGCACTTTTTGGTGCTGTCTTGTGGGCAGGTACATCAATTATATTTGAAAATATTTCAAAAAAAATTTCATCTGCACGATTAAATTTCTATAAAGGATCGTTTGCACTAATGTTATTAGCTGTGACATCCTTGATATTGGGTGAGCGTATTCCAACCATTAATTGGAATGAAATATCCGTGTTGGCAATAAGCGGTGTAATTGGGATCGCGTTGGGAGATACAGCGTATTTTCAGGCAGTAAAGAAGGTGGGCGCTCGGCGGGCGTTAACCCTGTTCACGCTGGCACCACCTATGTCTGCACTAATTGCGTTGATTTTTTTGGGTGAACAGCTATCGTTGATGACATGGATTGGGATCATGATCACGGTTTGTGGGGTGATATGGGTTGTAACTGAAGAATCAGGGGATGAGAAGATTCAGATCAAGAAAGAAGACCTGCTCCCTGGGATTCTATTTGGCGCTCTGGCGGCTTTAGGACAAGCAACGGGTGTGGTGATGACACGGTCGGTGTTAACCCAAACAAATTTGACCACGCTGCAGAGTACTGTTATGCGTCTGGCTCCGGCACTGGTTGCGTTGATCATTATCATCATGATAATGGGCCGTGGGTATGAAAAGCTGGAAAAGGAAAGCATTGATAAAAAATTGATCGGCAAGGTGGTGCTTGCTTCGATTATTGGTGCTTATATCTGCTTATGGTTACAACAGATCGCGATCGAGAATTTGCAAGCAGGTATAGCACAAACGATGCTATCTACCAGTCCGATCTTCATTTTGCCGATGGTAGCGCTGCGTGGGGAAAAAATCAGCGTGAGGGCAATCACTGGCGCTGTGCTAGCGATAGCCGGAATCATACTTATATTTGGTCTCTTCGGATAAAATATTAAGAAAGCCCCCAACCGAGGGCTCTTTTATTTAGGTAAATATCCATTTCGAAACTTGAGGAAATGTAAATTGGGTTGAGAATTTAACTAAGCATCCAGTAATAAGTGGAAAAGCGAAGAGTGCTGATAAAAACGGAAAACCTTAGATACGGAAATTTTTTTTCTTCGGTAAGCTTAACTAAAATTATTACCAATGATTAGTAGACGCTAATGAGAGATGAAGAAAAATAAGATTTGAAAATCGGCTCATATTTTCAAATCTTCATTTGCAATTATTGTGGACACAATGGACGCTTTAGTATTGTGTGGACAATTCTGCTCTTGTCTGTAGAGCAGGATATCGTGGGTTTCCGGTGATGCGCCAGGACAGGCGCTCCTGTTAACTACCTATATTTTGGGATATTGGACTCGTAATTCGTTATTCTTGAGCAGGTTCAATACCCTCACGGTAGAAAATATTTGGTTGTGATTCGTATTCCATTTGCCAGATATCTACTGCTTGTGAGTATGTAACATAAACTGCCTGTCCAGACTTGATCAGTGATGTTAACTGGTCTAATAAATCCAGCAGTTTTCCGAACTGGTTTGAATCGAAGATTATGCTTTGGGGTACAGCTATTGAAGCTGTGTACATCCTGCCGCTATCGATGGTGCCCTGCTCAATCCCATAAGCCAAAAACTTAATAAATTCTGGGGTTGATAAATATTGGCTGTTTTTTCCCCAGTTGGAATGTTCGCCCGGTCCAATATATACCATTCTCTGATCAGAATCTTGAACCCAGAAGTTACCAAATGCCCCTTTTGGAATCCATATACCACTGGCGATGTCATCCCGGGAGAAATCACCCCTATGATGATTACGACTTACGGCTAAGGTAAGAATCTCGGGATGCCAGGTAAAGTCGGGGTACAGCCAACCTTGCTCGCCGCGAGCCAATCGGGCGAACTGATCAGGATCATCCCAGACAACTCCGCCGACGTTTTCGGAAATAGAAGGAGTAACTGTTTCTCCAAAGTATTGACAACTATGCCGATATTCAATACTTTGGAGTAACTGTTTCTCCAAAGTATTGAATATCGGCATAGTTGTCCTGTCCTTCTTCTACCCCTCCTTCCTGGTGGGCATCAATTTCAAAATCATAACAGGATACTAAATATTCAATCACATTTTGCCCATTGGTGGATTTCTTCATATCTTCAGTTTCGCATCGCGAAACCCCCACGAGGAACTCATATTCGACCTGGAGATTGAAAGCAATCTCGGTTTTAGAAATGGCATCTGCAAAGCCAAGGAGTTTATCGCGGTATTTTTTATATTTGTCGCAGTCGGCATACACAGGCACATCTTCAATGTGCCCCACAACTGTAATATAGATTGGTGTAATGGTCTCCTCTTTCGTGGATACCAAATCCACTGGTGAAGTCTTGCAAGCTGATAAGGCATAAGCCATGAATTCAGAAATAATGAGTAACCGTATAAGATTATTTTTCATTTATTAAATCACTCAAAAAAACACCTAAACGATGGCGCAATTTTGCTTATCTAATCTATTTATTATAGCAAAACTTCCTGCATTTTTACGCTACTTACATAAATTAATATATGATAATTTACATCGTTTTTCCTGTTTTTGTGTGCAAACAGGATGGACAGTTCTGTCTTTTTCTGTACAATAAAAGTAATCTATTTATATATATGAGGATGAAACGTGGCGATCAATATTGGTAAAGTGACCATTGGCAATTTGTGGAAATCACAAACGGAGTTGTTCAACTTAGTGATCAGCCATTTAAACCGATATCCAGACATGGAAGTGCAGGACGTATACACTCTGATCTACCAGGGGGCGATGGGTGCGGCTTATTATTCAGCGGATGCTGGCGGATTTGAAGAACGGTTGGTCAAGGAGTTTGAGGAAACCGAGGAGGATGAAAAAAAACCACTTTGGGAAACGATCCGGCCGGATGGTGAATTGGTCCGGGTGCATATGTCCGCATTAAAAGCGCGCGGGGGGCAACCGCAGGCGCTATCCACCTTGTGCCTGTGGACAGCGAGTATTTTTCAGGGAGATAAACAAGACCTGCTGGATGGATGGGACACGTTTTGGCATGTTTGCCGGGATAACCGCCTGAGCAAGTTCCCAGAGGTGGAAATCTTCGAATTTGATGAATGGATAAAGAAGAATAAATATCCCAGCACACACCATTCGACAGTTTTTCGAAATGCGTACGATCCACATTACCGGCTGGTGAGGCGAGAGTTTTTGAACATCCTGATGGATCAATCGTAAACACATTTCACTCTTTTCTTCGGAATTAGTACATTAAGGAATATAAAAAATATTACAATCTCTCGTTCTTCAGGATCCCATATGTGGGATACTAATTTAAGGTGTATAATGCACGCAATTTGGCTCAATTTTATTAACCGACCATTAGTTGATATGGAGGTAAGATGACTGTCCATTTGTATTTGTCCCTGATCCCTGAAGCGTTGATCGCTTCGATGTTATCCCCGGAAGAATTTGGTTCGTATTATGCAGTCGGAACCCAGAAGAAATCCCGCGGTCAAGCGATCTTCTTTGAGATCGATCCGAAATTCCGCAGCGATTTTTTCCATATCGAGGAAGGTGTGAAACGCTGTGTTGTACATGAGGACGGTTCACCGAAGTCATCCATTTATATTTCTGTATATCGAGTGTTGGAGAACATCCCCATGGATGCGATCCAATCCCTATATCTGACCACGCAGGACGGGCGCACTCTGGGTTTAGATAAAAGCACCCAATTTCCGGATGATGAAGACGGCCTGCATTTATACCGAGAAGTATCTCCCGTTTCTCCACTGGTTGTAAGTTCAAAGGGCCCGAAGGGTTTTTATGAATTGATCGTAAAGAATCCGACCAGTTTAATTAAACTGCCGGCGGTGTGTTTCGCGGAACTGCGGCTGGGTGATCTGGCTGAAGACCCACAGAAGGGCGAGATCGGTGATCTGCCGTATAAAAACATGGAGCATTTGCGGAACTGCCTGCTTTCCCTGAAAACTAAACATGCGATGACAAAAATGGTAGATCGGCTGCCTTCCAACGGCATCCCTTTCCGCACGGTCAAGAACGGTTTCTTTGTGGGCAATCAGAAGAAGATACTCTTTTTCCCGCTGCCAGATGAAAAAGAATTGGTAAACAAGTATTACCAGTGGTGGCGGTCAGCAACAATGTAATTTTTACTTCCTCAACCACGCCCTTCGCTGGGTTTCCATGTGGGCGTGGTATGGGGATTAATACTATTTTTAGAGAGGAATGGTTATGATAGATATTTGGTTGTTAGTAGGAATAGGTTCTGGAATTATTTCAGTAGGTGCTGCCCTGTATTTGTATTACTGGGTTTTGCGCCAGGATGCCGGCTCGGAACGAGCGCAGGAAGTTGCCCACTGGATTCGGGAAGGCGCCGCTTCTTATTTGAAGCGTTTATATATTGCCCTGACACTGGTTTGTGTGGTGCTGGGCTTTATCATTGCGATCGTTTTTAGTTTTGATTTGACTCAATTAGGAACTGGGAGCGTGGATGTTGAGCTTATGAACGGTGTGATAATGGCTGCGGCATTCGTATTCGGCGCGGTGAGTTCCGCAATCGCGGGTTATTTGGGGATGAAAGTCGCGGTGCAGGCTAATGTGCGCAGTGCTGTCGCTGTTTCGGACAGCATCAATAAGGGCTTCCGAGTGGCTTTTTATGCCGGTTCTGTGATGGGTTTGACAATGGTTGGATTGGCAGTGATCGGGATGTGTGCTATCTTTTACCTGACCGGTGATCCGGAAGTGATCCTGGGCTTCAGCTTTGGCGCTTCCACACTGGCTCTGTTGGCAAAAGCGGGCGGCGGGATTTTTACGAAAACTGCTGATATTGCAGCCGACCTGGTGGGTAAGATCGAAGTTGGCATCCCAGAAGATGATCCACGTAACCCCGCAGTTGTGGCGGATAATGTGGGCGATAATGTGGGTGACGTAGCTGGGATGGGCGCGGATATCTTTGACAGCTACGTGGCGAGCACTGTGGCGGCGATGCTATTGGGCGCGGCGATGAGCGGACCGGACAGCTTGAAGTACACTGTGTTCCCATTGATTTTGTGCATTTTAGGTGTTTATGCTTCACTGATTGGGATCCAATTTGTGCGCGTGGGTAAGAACGGAAAACCAGGCCCAGCGCTGAATTTTGGCACCGTGATCACATGCATTATTTTTGGAGTAATGGTGACCGCCCTGGTTCTATTGGGCGGGTATGACATAAGCACGCTGTGGTCTACACTGATCGGTTTGATTGTGGGTGTGGTGGTTGGTTTTACGACAGAATATTTCACCTCAGAAGAATACAAACCAGTCAAAGAAACCGCCAGAGTTTCAAACTCCGGCGCTGCTATCACGATCATCACCGGTTTCAGCTACGGTTTATTGAGCATTCTTCCATCGGTTATTGGGATCGTGATCGCGACACTGGTTTCCTTTTATGTATCAGAAGCGTCTGGCGTGATTACCGGCATTTACGGAATTGGCATCAGCGCGGTGGGTATGCTTTCTATCAGTGGAATGATCGTTTCTTCAGATGCGTATGGTCCGATCGTGGATAACGCGCGCGGTATTGCGGAAATGGCAGGGATGGATCACTCTGTGATCGAAAAAGCTGATGTGTTAGATTCGGCGGGCAACACTGCTAAGGCGATCACAAAGGGGTTCTCGATCAGCGCAGCTGCACTGACCGTGCTGGCTCTGTTCGCGGCATACGCCGAGATCATTGAAGCGCGCGGCATTTCTGTTGAGATCAGCTTGCGCAATCCGCTGGTGATTGCCGGCGTGTTTTTGGGTGCGATGACTCCGCCGATTTTCAGCGCGCTGACGATGCTTTCTGTTACGCACAACGCATTTGATATGATTAAAGAGATCCGCAGGCAGTTTAAGGAAGAACCGGGTATTTTAGCAGGAACGGTGCTGCCGAATTATACAAAATTGGTCAGCATGGCTGCACAGGGCGCTCTTTCTTCACTCGTGCTGCCGGCATTTCTGGCGGTGGGCTTACCCCTGCTGGTGGGATTTGTACTTGGACCGAACGCGCTGGGCGGATTCTTGGGTGGGGCGATCTTCACGGGTGTCATCTTCGCGCTGTTGATGTCGAACGCGGGCGGTTTGTGGGATAACGCCAAGAAGTACATCGAAACCGGGCAATTCGGCGGCGTGGGTTCTGAAGCGCACAAGGCGTCTGTGACGGGAGACATGGTTGGCGATCCTTTCAAGGATACCGCCGGCCCGTCGTTGAACACACTCATAACCGTGATGTCGCTGGTATCCTCGCTGTTTGCGCCGTTGATCGCGGCGTTCCACATATTTTAAGTGTTTTTTGGTAATGATGAAATCCTCCGCTTGGGCGGGGGATTTTTTGTTATAAAAAACTGATTGTTTATGGTGTTGTATGAAAATATCGAATAAATATACTTTTATAAATTAATAACTAGATTTATTCTTATCTCTGTAAATTCGTATTACTTTTTAGTTATCTAATCCTTTTGATATATTGCCATCCCGATCCTGTCAAGTAACTTGGGGATGCTGCGAACCACATCACGGTCCTGATCCTTGACCGTTTCGCTCAGATCATCATAGGGCACGAGATATGGGCTGATCTTCTCTGTGGTGATTTTTACTTCCCCATAGGTCCAGCCGGAAGCCAACCGTTCCCGCATCCATTCGTCATGCTCGTGAATCGCCAACCTTTCAATGAATTCGTCAGGAATTTCCTCGATAATCTCACCTTCGCTGCCCTGTGGACGCATTTCCCAGCCCATCAGGTCAAGTTTTTTCGTGATGCCCCTTGCCTGGCGCAGGTTGCTGTATTTCAATGAGTCAGGGAGGTCGGAGAAATTTGGGTATTCAAGCGGTTTGTCCGGATAACGTTCCAGCTGCTTCTCGTTGTACAGTTCATGGATGGCGATGGCCAGCTTTTCCAGGTTCTTAAGTAACGGTCGCGGCAGGATGGCAGCATCCCTTTTTAGATCACCTGCCAGAACTGTCAGC
Source organism: uncultured Pelolinea sp. (assembly GCA_965195205.1). GTDB lineage: Bacteria > Chloroflexota > Anaerolineae > Anaerolineales > Anaerolineaceae > Pelolinea. The sequence continues at coordinate 11,680 of CBDAFG010000032.1, forward strand.
TCACTCACAGATTCACTGCCGACCGAGAAACCATCTTTGAAGATTGCCTTTGTATCCAACAGCTTGTCCAGCAAAGTTTCTTTTTCCGCCGGGAATTGATCGGGCAATTTTCCTTTCTCGGTGATGTAGGTGACATCCAGGCGCTCGTTGGTGACCAAGAGAGACACATCGCCTGCCTGTGCTTGTTTTTTATCAAGAATGCCGTATGCCTCTCTGTCCCATTCCTGCAGTTCATCACACAGTATCAGCAGGAAGGCAATGGGATGTTCATGCGGGGAGAGGCTGCCTTTTTCAAAAGGCGCTTTCATAATCACGTTCTTGTAATAGTTGTGCAGCAGGATGGCACTGGCGCTATCCAGGACAGGATAGAAGAAATATTCCGGTTTGTATCGGCAGCTCTGGATGAGGAATCCGTACCACTTAAGTATAATAATGGCGCTGTAAAAGCCATGGTCTATGAAACCGAATTTCGCCATGGTATCCACAAAGCCATCCAGCGCTGTTTTAATAACATCAAGTTCAACACCTAACGAAAGGTGCAGTTTGTGGGCGAGCAAGTCTATCGGTTTCAGCAGGTCGAGGTTCTCGCGAATTGCGTATCTATCCCGATATGATCTGGTGAATTCCGCATTGGGGATTATTTCCGCGATTCGGTTCAGTTCCTCAAAGTTCTCAAATTCGATCCGGGATACAAGTTTTTCGCCGTTTCCCACGCTGCTCACAAATTCCAGGAACTTTCTGAGCTGCTTGCCAATGATCTCGATCGGGTAGCCCACATCATGGAACAGAGCTGCGATCCCCCAGCGGTAAAAAAATTCTTCGTGTTTTGTGTCATATGAATTCGGGTATTCGGATTTATCCAGGTTGGCAGCATCAAAGGCAGCCCGGAAGCTGGCGTTTTGTATATAGATGCACAGGCCGAGGATGAATACATTGACCGAATGGACATAGTGGTCCCGCTGCCTGTCTATCAATGTGGCGGCGTTCTCCTCATAGCTGCGCAGCACATCCAGTAGGTCGATGAAGCAGTTGCTTTCGCCTTCCAAAGTGATACGGTAGCTGCCGAAGAAAGCATCATAGACCGCAAATGCACTCTGCTTAGTTTCACTTTCCAGGAACGCATTGATTGATTGACGCAGGAATGCCTTGTAGCTGTGCCCCCTGGAGACATCTTCAAAGATCTCTAGTTCATCGAAGAAGCGATTCGAATACTTTTGTAGATTATCCATATGCCATCACCAATACTTTTATATTATAGAACGCATCCTGGATATTAGAATTAAGGTAAGCACTGATCCATGATTGATATCGAGAAAATTCTGCCATCAAATTATTATAAGAGCGGAAAAGCTGTTTGAAATTAATGATTTCAATTGTCTTGTTACCTTAAATTTTATAAATATGAGAAAATATCAAGGAATTATTCTGTGGATGAAATATCCTGCCAGCGTGAGTGCTCAATCGAAATCAATTTCTCAACGCGTTCTACCAGCAGTTTGAATTTGTCTTCCCGATCGTAAGGGTTTGATGAAGACAAATACAGGTACTTTTCGTGTTTCAAGGATTCGGCATTGGTGCGGTATTCCGTCCATAGCTCACGGAACTGGAAAATACTGATCATGCCAGTGGTAATAAGAACAAGAATACTCAGGGTCTCAATGGCGCTTTTTAATAAACCTGTGTTCCCAGTCAGATAGTTGATCAGAAATGGAATGAGCGCCGCACTGATTAGTTCTATTACTCTTAAAAGATAATAATATTGCTTGTTTCGCTTACTCTTCTTTTCATACCAGGCGATCTCGTTTTCCAGCCGCTCTTCAAAATAAGTGTGCTCATCCATCAAAAACCTCATTTCATCGTTTCGTTAATAATTGACAAAGATCCCCATCTTCTTTATTCTATTTTTACATATATTGCTTCATCTCTAACAGATTTTGCGGCTGGGTTTCTTTAGAATGCTCACTTGCCTTCCGGCCACTGCTCACAGGTCTTGCGATATGCTTCACCCGGAAAATAAAACGCCCATTCTTCCTGCGTGAAGTTGCGTCCGGCTTTCTCGCAAACCCGATTGAGCAGGGAATCCAAGGATACGTCCCATACGAACAAGTTACCATCCTCACTCCCTGTTGTCAGATTTTTCCCATCCTGGCTAAAAGCGATGCTTGTGACCCGTCCCGTATGTCCCCCCAACTGATCACCTAAGGGCTGTCCGCTGGCAACATCCCACAAGAGGATAACGCCATCTTGATATACGGAAGCAAGAACTTTCCCGTCCGGACTGAAGACCACACCATTGACCCAATTGGAATGCCCACTCATCAGGTCGCTGATGGGCTGGCGGCTGTCCAAATCCCACAGGATGATAACACCGGCTTGATCCCCGGAAGCCATGGTCTTTCCATCCGGGCTGAAGGCTACACTTTCAACCCATTCTTTATGCCCCCACGATAGCGTGTCACCAAAAGGTTGCTTGCTGGCGACGTCCCACAGGGTGGTGGCGGCATTTTCATGCCCAATAGCTAGGGTTTTTCCATCCGGACTAAAGGTAAGGCTGATTGGACAATTATCTTTTTTAAACGGAAGATCACCGATGGGTTGCCCGCTTTCCGCGTCCCAGAGGAAAACTCCGCAGTTTTCTCCCCAGCCCCCAGAAGCCAGCGTCTTGCCATCCGGGCTGAAAGAAAGAGAAGTTTCATTTGTTGCATATCCCTGCAGGGGACCAGCAATACGCTCTCCATTGTTCGTATCCCATAAAAAAATTGTGCTATCCTCTCCCACAGAAGCCAGGGTTGTCCCATTCGGGTTGAAAGCGAATTCGTAAATCGGATCCATGTGCCCTTTCAAAGGCTTGCCAATAGTCTGTCCGCTGGCGACATCAAAAAGAGTGATGCTGCCATCTTCGCCAATGAAAGCCAAGTTATTGCCGTCGGGGCTTAAGCTCCCGTTGACTAGACGGCCGTTCTGTAACGGTAATATTTCATTGATATAACTCCTGCTTTCCAAATTCCAGAGGATTATGGTGTTGTCATCACTACAAGAAGCCAGCGTTTTGCCATCAGGGCTGAAAGCGATATCGTTTACCCACTCAATGTGCACGGACAGCGGTTCGCCAAGGAGCTGCCCACTGGCTACATTCCAAAGGGTGATGCTTCTGTCACCGCTCCCGGCAGCCAGGATTTTTCCGTCCGAACTGAAAGCGATTGAGGAAATAATACTGGTATGCCCTTCTAAAGGTTCACCGATGGGCTGCAAGCTGTCCATACTCCACAAAGTGATGGAGCTGTCCCAGCTCCCGACAGCCAGAATCTGTCCATCCGGGCTAAAGGCGATGCTTGTAGCTTGTCCCGTATGTCCCTGTAGCTGATCACCCAGAGGCTGTCCGCTGGCAACGTCCCACAAGAGGATAGCACCACCTTGATATACGGAAGCCAGGGTTTTTCCGTCCGGACTGAAGGCAATGTCATTTATCCAACCTGAGTGGACTTTTACTGGATCTCCAATTGGCTGCCTGCTGGCAATGTCCCAAAAGATGATATTGTTGTCATCACTCCCGGAGGCAAGGATTTTTCCATCCGGGCTGAAAGCCAGTGTCAATACCAGATCAACATGCCCTTGCATTTCCTCACCTATGCGGTGGCCAGTAGCCATATCCCATAAAAGAATGGTGTTATTATCGCCACCTCCGGAAGCCAGGATTCTCCCATCCGGGCTGAAAGCAATACTTCTTGCATTATGGTGGAATATTCTTTTAATTTCGGGGTTGAGCTGTGCTAATTTCAGTAAATTGCTCCTGGTTTGATAAGTATCGATCGCATTGAAGCTCTCAATTCCCAGCAGCATGGCGATATCAAATCGGGTACCGCTTAGCTGGCTGGTTGCGGTTAATTCCCTGATATGAGCCAGGCGGGCATTTTCCTCGGCGATATCTTTCTGATCTTCCGCTACCACCACCTGGGTTGCCAGGCTGAAAGCGTTTTGCGTGGCGCGCTGCCCATTTATCACGGCAAACATACCCAGCACAATCGTGACGACTAATGCCGCACCGACGGACGTCAACAAGCGGCGCTGCCTTTTAACCGCTCCCTGCCGGCTGGACTGAATATAACGGGTTTGCATCAGCGTGGGTTCTGGCTCTTTTTCAGGAGCTTCGGCAAGCCAGTTTTCCGCCTGCTGCAGGTCGGTGCCCTGAAGTAAAAAACTCCTGTCCTGGTTGGCGCGTTCCCATTCCAGCGCCCGTACCTGCAAGCGGGTATGCGCCTTGACCCAGTCGTAATCGGTTTGTATCGCTTTGATCAGGTTCGCTATGGCGGGCTGAAGTTCATCTTTTGAGCGTGAGAAGATCCAGTTGATGGCAGCCAATGTCGGATGAACCTTTGAAGGCTCCACATCATTGATCACAATGGGAATGATGCGTTTATTGTTCTTTCTGGCATGGTCGATCTCAAGGACACAGATCTCTGAAAGAGTCGAGGTTGAACTGAGAATGAAAATAAATGTGCTTGCCTGCTCAATTGCGGAATAGACTTCTTTCAACCATTCTGTGCTTGGGGGGATATCCTGCCAGTCTATCCATGTATCGAAGTCATGCTCTTTGAGTGCTTTGTGTAAAAGTTTGGCATAAGCGATATCTTTCCGTGAATACGAAATGAATAAGTCTGCCATAAAGTCCCTTTTTTATAGGAGTAATTAATTATATATCAGAGTCGATTTTCTCGGTGCATTTCGTGTGCAATTATCCCTGGTGGAAACAATGGACACAATGGACGCTGTGATACGCTATGGATAGATTATTTCTTATCTGTGGAACAGGATGCTGCGGGTTTCCTGTGAGGCATCAGGACAGGCATATCTCAATCTGGATGCGGTATGTTCCTTATTTCAGCGTATAGGGTAACAAAAGGTGACAAAAGGTGACAGTTTTCAAATTATTTGAGGGATTTAGGGGTGACTGACGGGGGATTTTTGGGGGATGATGCGTTGGGAACGCACCCTACAAACTTGTGTGTTTAAATAACCGAGATCCTTCGCTATGCTAAGGATGACTGGCGGGGGGCGTGGTATGCGTTGCAGTTGGGGTTCGCGTGTTTAATTAGCCAGGATCCTTCGCGTTGCTCAGGATGACTGGCAGGGGGCGTGGTGTGCTTCGCGATCGCTATGCTCAGAATGACAGAAAGCAAAGAACCTGATTGTTTTTGAAGATGAGATTGCCACACCCTGCTTCGCAGGGTGCGCCTCTCCCCGTTTCGTATGCACCTTGATGGCGCACCAAGCCGTGGATCCTCTCCTTCCACTCCTGTGGAAGGTTCAGATGACAGATTTTGGCACGAAGCACCTGCCGGGCGGGGAGTAAGTTGGATTATAGTTGTGTGCTTTGGCCGCTTCTATCGTTCCCTCTAGCGCCCGGGTAAATTCCCCCAACAAATTCATTTTTCACCCTCAGCGATAAAAGTTTTTACCTGCAAAGAAATCACATATCCATCTTGCCCAGAAGCTCTTTCAGCGTGACCAGCTCTTCCTTACTCAGAGCAATTCCTTTGCTCATTTTTTGACCATCCGGCGACCAGGTGCGGATGTCGTATTTGGGTTCGCGGTCATTCCAGCTGACCAGGTTGAGCTCTTTAGCCCAGCCTTTCTCAGACTTGGAAAGGACGCCGATCTTTTTGACGATTTCGAATTTGATGTCGGGCATTTATTTATTCCTTTCTACAATCGCTATCTCTTCTTCTGTTAAATCATAAAGCTGAAACACCAATTGATCGATATGTTTTTCATAGCTTCTGACCCGGGCTTGTTTAGTAGAATTTTGCAGATAATCGGTGGCATTGGTTAATGCAAGTATCTTGTCTACGATGTTTATCAAAGGTTTTTGATTTTCTGGAACAATATCCTTAATAATTAGTGCCCGTACTGAGGTAGGATATGTATGAGAGGTCAATCCTTGTAAGCTCTTTGTAGCAAATCTTTTACTAAAGTAAAAGCTCTCTAATTTAGAAAGTAATATAGCTAAAACATATTTTAAATCAAGAGATGATTTTTTTTGTGAGTAATTATTAAATGAGGTTTGAAGACCTGTCTGTGCTAATGAAGCATATGGAACAAGCAATACAACTCCATCATCCGTGTATCTTTTGGTTGTATCTAGGGTAACTGCAAGATAATGATTTTTATTAGATACTTTCCTAATCGCAATTTTATTTTGTTCAAATAGAATTGGATTTCTTGGTCCATACATTTCAGTCGGTCTATAATCTAGCCACAAACCCCTATTGAGTAAACTCCACCTCTGTACATCTTTTCCCTCATAGAATTGCTTAGCGTTTCCTCTCGGGTTTTTTGACACAACATCTTTTTTACCAAAAGAGCCTTTTTTCTTACTTGAGACTTGTGCACCATAGTTAACATAGAAAAAATTGCCTATTCTTGATGATGCTTGTTCAATTTTCTTTAGTAAAATTTCTTCATTCAAGCTGCCTTTTATTTGATATATAGATCGGGGAAGACCTAACCAACTATCTCTAGTTGCCTGATTTGATTGAGTAATCATATTGTTATCTGAATTGCTGTAAACATTGATTTCATAATCAGAATCATTTTCTCGCTTTAAGGCGATGAGCACTGAGGTTCTTCTAGAGACTTTTTCAAAAACATTTACTTTATTAAACTCCAAAATAGAAATCAAAATCATTTTCTGAAGTACAAATTTTCGCACCTCAGTTGCGTACTTTTCGCGCAATATGGGGTTTGGGATAATATATGTAAGATTTCCATCTACCTGAAGTATCTGATGACCTTTTGCAATAAAAGCGATATACAAATCCCAATGCCCTCTGAGAAAACTGTAATCGTATAATGCTTTTTTAATATTTTTTCTTGAACTTGGATCCTCTTTTTCCATTGTCCATGCACTAATATATGGTGGATTTGCAATCACAACATTAAAGCCACCATTGGTATTAAAGACCTCTGAATAATTAATGCGAAAGTCAAAATCTGTTTGATAACCCAATGATTGTTTTGTATTTTTAAAAATATCGGCAAGTTCCAGGTCAATTTTCACTCGCAGCGCCTGCTTCTTCTGTGGATCAGTCTCGTTAAAATAAGCAGCTTTCAGAGTTTCAAGCTTTTCTAACCCACGTCGCTGGTATGGGTAACCCAACAAGGAGTTACCTCGCACAACTTTGTAGTCAAGGTTGGGCAATGGCCTGATTTTCTTGATATCTTCCTCGTCAACAATTAGCGAAAGCCACAAGCGCAGCCTGGCAATCTCAACTGCCCCTGGGTCAATATCCACACCATAAAGAGATTTTTCAATACAATCACGCTTGAATCTGTAAATTGTTCTAGCGTGGTCTTTTATATAGTAAGAAAGAATATTTCTTGCCTTAATAATCTCCGTCATCATGCTTACCAGAAAGGCGCCGCTTCCAACCGCCGGGTCGCAAACCTTGATATCCGCGAGTTTTTGGTCAATTAATTTAGCATTATTGCGTATGCTAGGTGGAATCTTGTATGAATAAGTTTTTGTCTCTTCGCCTTTTCGCTCAACAACAGCTTCATTTTCGATTACATCGTCACCATGAATAATGAGGAATTCAATGTCCTCTTTTGAAACTGAAGTACTTGATTGATGCTTGATTGTGATATCCAGCTGACCCTGTTTTGTCTCATTACCGATCATGTTTAGTTGTTTATCTCCCACCTTTTCAAAAACAGGTGGTTCATTATTTAACTCTGTGAACAGATAATTAATCAAACTCTGCTGGCACATGTAATGCACAATCGCACGAGGAGTGTAATAAGTACCTTTAGATTTTCGATCTTTAACTTCAAGGAGGTTTTCAAATACCTTCCCCAGCATTTCCGGGTCAATGGCAACTTCTTTATCTAGCGGCTCATCTTCTTTTACAGTGAAGTTGAAACGGTCAAAAACATCCAGAATGCCGCTGCCAATATCACCCTCTTTGTTTTTTAGATTATTGGAAAAAAGCTCATTTGGAAAATTTATATCTTTATACGCCCAATCATAATCATTAATGGGATCAAACAAACCACCATTCAAGAACGGTATCTTACAATTTAAACTACCATAATAATTATCATCATGCCCGCGATCATAGCGTAATGCTTCGTAAAAAAGAGGTTCTAAAACTTCATTAAAAAAATTCCCGTATGTACGATGTTTCCCTAAAAAAAGCTCGCGTAAGAAATTTTTAGGTCCACTGCCCCAAGCCGCATCTCTGGCTATGCCAAACCAGCCCTTTTTCTGCAGGAAATACAGGAAAACAATTTGCCCCAAGAGTTTTTTGGAAAAATCTACAGAGTTTACCCCCTTCGCTTCAAAGTCGGCTTTTACATTTTCATTAGAATTAATAATATCATCGAGAGCTTCTTTTACCCTTAAGAAAAGATCATGGTATTTTTCAAAGAATTCCCTGGTAACCTTCTCAATATCAAAAGCTTCTTCCAATTGTTTAAGTGATGGATTATGCTCATCATCGGCAATAAATTGCATAAAGCGGCTTTGGGCAGTGTGGCTGTTTTCATGCCTGCCAACCAGAAACGACCACCTGCGCGCAGAAGTAAATTCCTCTTTCACTTTCTCTTTCCCTTTTTTACCTTCTTCAAAACGGTAATCCATTTTTACAAGGGAAAAGCGCCAATCTTCTTCATCAGGAGATATAAAAGCAACCAAAGCCGCATCTCTTAATTGCCCGCCGCGGCTGTCTTTCAGGTATTGGGCAATATAATTCCTCTGCATAGTACGGGCACGTTCAAGAGAGGTGAACTTTTTTAATTTAACTATTAGTATGTCCGTCTTATGTTCGCCATCAGTGTATTTCCCAATTCGTTCAAGCTTGCTTATATATGGCCTGAAAGCTTCATAAATATATTGTCCTTGATAAGATAAATAGCTTTCCTCATAATGGTTGAGAAGATTTTTTATGAAGAATGAAAACTTCTCTTTCTCAAAATCACTCTCGAAAGTATCTTTAACTATTTTTACGGCTTGTTGTTTATTCATTCCTGCTCACCTGTTAGACACATAGAAAGAATCACTTCGCGCTTGCCGAAGGTTTTTGAAGAATATTCCACAAAATGCCCCTCCAAAAGAAGTTCCGGGATATTCATTTTCAACACGGCAAGAACCTTAAGTGAGTTCATGAGGTCATGATTTAATCCTTTCAATGCTTTCAGCGTCTGTTTGGTAGTTTGTTTGGGAAGTCCACCTTCTTCAAGTTGAATGGCTACCTTTTTAAGATATTGTTCCTGGTCATCTGTTAGTTGCCTGGTATTCTGCATCGTAGCTTTCAATATTCTCAGTACACTTGCGGCACTGTCACGCCCAGTTCTACGAGCTGGTGATTGCAATTCCTCAGTAGTGGCAAAAATAAAAGCCTGTTTGTTTTTATCTAATAATTTATAGTAATTATTGATCGGTTTCCGTTTCTTTTCTTCAGGGCTGCTTTTTAATATCTTCGCTGCATTCATAAAAGCTAATTCTTTGGCTTCATCTTGATCATTGATGATAAAGAATTTTTGAATACTTCCTTTTCTAAAGTAAGTAACCAAAGCATGTTCATGATCTGTTGCATGTTTAGCAGTACGGGCTTTCCTGGGAAGGTGTTTTATTTTTTCAAACAAGTCCGGGTAATTATCCCTGATTTTCTTTATTACCTGCAAATATTTAAGCTCGCTCTCAAAACCTTCATCCTCGCCGGTCAGATTTTTTCTAGAAATTAAACGGTCAAAGAGTTCATGTGAGCCAATGGGTTCGCCTTCGGTTAAAAGCGCCGCATCATCACCCAATAAAGCCAGGAAAGCATTTATCTTTGCTTCAGCAGCTTCTTTCAACTTGATTTGATCATTAGACTGTTTTGTCGGGAAAAAGTTAAAGGTGTAAATCTTGTCAAATTTTGTATCCACACGGTTTATGCGACCAACCCTCTGCATCATGCGGGTAGGGTTCCAGGGAATATCGTAGTTAACGACGACATTTGCCTGATGGAGGTTTACACCTTCAGAAAGCACTTCAGTAGAAATTAGAATTCGGTAATCATTTTTCGGAAACCGAGCCCTGGCATCGAAATTTTCAATAACTTTTTCTTTTATTGACACATGCGATTGTCCTGTAAAACAAAGTGAGGAATCGGGAGATTTCTTCTCAATATTCTTATGCAAATACTCCGCGGCTTCCTTTGATTCTGTAAAAATGATTATCTTATTGTCTTTTAAAATATCGTTTTTAGATATTTCGCCCAGGAATTTTATTAACTTCGGATCCCTAGTAACATGCATCCATAAATCACTAATCTTTTTTAATATTTCCAAATCACTTTGAAGATCATTGATAAATTCTTTGGCAAAATCATTTGCGTCATATCTTCTGGCTTTTTCCTCATCGATCAAGCGCTGAACTGCATCATCATCATCATTTCCAATTAGTTCAAATATTTTATTTGTATGCTTTTTACTAACATACACATTTCCCTTTTCAAACTCGCTTATAACCATTTCGTAAGAATGAATGAATCTGCCTATTGATTTTCTAAATGCATAAAAACTGCTTTCAAGTCTTTTAATTAATAGGATTTTCATAAATTTTCCCATGTTCCTTTGTGAAAGCTCTTCAGGTTGGGTCAATTTTCCTTTATAGTAAAGTAATGTGGTGTAACGAGAGTATTTAAAATCTTTGGCAATTAATCTAATAGTCTCATTAAATATTTCTTCTTCTTTATCATCAAATTCGTAAAACAGGGGTTCCGGTTTTTCAACTTCAGGGAATTTTAAATTCTGGTTCTTCAAATCATCAGAAAAATATTTTATAATTTCCGATCGCGTTCTGCGAACCATTAAATGTTTCAAAACCTTTTCCCTAATTTCACTGGCATTTTCTTTTACGACTTTAATATATTCTTCATAATCACGCTGTCTATCAAGATTCTTTAATTTTTTATCTAAACCATTGAAAAACCCCTCCAGATTTGGGATGTTTGGGATAGTACTTCTTTTCACTTTTTGGAAAAGTTTTATCTGGCTTAAAATATCTTTTGGCTTATTGTTATAAGGTGTTGCAGTAACAAGGATAACTCTTTTCCCGCGGCATATTTCTGCTAATTTTTCATAGGTAATATTTGATTCTGTTCTGAATTTGTGAGCTTCATCCACAATGATATTTGTATATTTTTCAACTCCTCGATTAAGAATCTTGTCTAATTTACCAATAGACTCAAAATCAGCATGTACGCGAAAATCTGAGAAAACATTAGGCCATGAGCCAGGTTTGTTCTTGTCAAGCAGCATTGGGGGAGCAATAACAAGAGTTCTGCCTTCAAGCTGCCCAGCCAGCATGGCGGAAACATAAGTTTTTCCAAGACCAACGACATCCGAGATAAAAACTCCCCCAAACTGACCCAGGATTTTTTTTGCATTTAAAACAGCTTGCTCCTGATATTCCAATTTCATAAATTCAGTCGGGAGGTACTTCAAGAATATTTCTTCGGTTTGGCCTAAATCATCTTTAAAATATTCATAAAGGAATTTCAAATAAAGTTCATAAGGGGTAATATTCTGATTAAGCCAAGTTTTATTTTGGATCGTCTGGACATATTTTTCACTAACATCAACAGCATCTTCCCAAAGTTCTTTGAATTTTTGTTTTGCAAATTCATAATCTGCCCGATTTTTCAACTCAACATTGAACTCTAAATTATCTACTAATCCGGCCTGCGTGAAATTGCTAGATCCCGTGATTACCCTTCCGATATCTCTATCGCCCTTTTTAAAGGTTAGTATATATAACTTGGCATGAATATTTTCTGAGGGGTAAGCTTTAATTTCTAACTTGTTGCTTTTTATCCATTCAATGAATTTACTTATTCCTTCTTCAATATTTTGGTCATCGTTTGAATCTTCAAGCTCTTTTTCAACACTTGTTCCAAATTCTTGCTTGACTTCCGCGTGTGAAAATTGAAGAGATAGCTGCTTCTCCTGAGTAGCACTTTTAAGAAGTTCAAATGTTTGTTTCCCTGTGCTTATACCTATCAGGATTCTAATTTTTTCTGTTTTTTCTAAAGACTTATAGATCGCGAAAAATCCGCTAGAATAGAAATAACCCACTAGACAATCAAAGAATCGCGTGTCTTGAATCAAAACCTCGAATCTTTCTTTAAGGCTCTGATTTTTCTCATTTGTGATGAAGGTTAGATCAAGGTTCTTATTATTTTCGAGATTCATTATAAAATTCCTATCCAATATATCCCTTGCCTAATAAATAATGTTTACTATAAGATTATATATAATTTTCTAGAGGTAATTTGGAAAAAATTACTTGAGATTACGGTTTCCGGATGATACTATGAAAGCGTCCCTGCCAAATTGCTAAACTCGAAGTAAGTGACAAGGAAGTTTTAAGAATGGAAAAACGCATAAAGAATGATTCTAGATTGGGCTTGATCAGCACCTCAAACGAATTGGTGTCAGTATATACTTATAATTCTTTGAGTTGAATACCAAGTATGAAATCAACAGCCCTTTGGGCTTGGGAAGCGGCTTTAATAAGCATGGTCTTATCCTGCTTTAAAAACCTGTAACCAACTTTGAAGATAAGCAGCTGAGTTATTTGTAAGATCTAAATTTTCAATACCTATGAGAAATTCCCTGCGAGATAAACTTACCTCCTTTTTATAACCGTACTAATTTTTAGCTCCTCTTTATTGATAATCCGCTGAATATTGGCGCGATGCAGGTAAAAAACGAGGATGGTCAGGCAAACGCTCATGAGGGTGAAGATAATCGGATATCCTGATATATACGTCATAATAGGAAGCGTGGTAAAAGTTGTGAATGAACCAATAACAATATAATCAGCCAGTAGCGCAGGAACAACCACCAGAAGTAAGAAAAATGTTCCCAGTTTCCAGTTTAATCCAAACATCATTCCCACCAGAGTGGCTACGCCTTTTCCTCCTCGAAATTTCAAATAAAAAGGGAGGATGTGTCCAATAATTGCCATCATGCCGGAGAGATAGGCTAAATCAGGGTTGTTGGGATACATCCACTTCACAACTAAAACGGCCAAGATCCCTTTAAGAACATCCACAAAGGCGACAATGAATCCGTATTTCCACCCCATAATGGCTGTGATATTTGAGGCACCCGCGTTGCCAGAGCCGTGTTCGCGAATATCCATTTTCCCAACCATCTTGCTGAGAAAGTATGCGGATTGGATACACCCGAAGGCATAGCCGATAATGATTGTGATAATTGTTTGTTTGACCATTTATTTACTCCTTGTGGCAGCTTAGTTTATCCTTTGTCGTTTGTGGAGCATTCGGAAATTCTTCCACGATAAACTTCACAGACAAATTTATTTCTGTAATTTTACCGCGTCTCTTAAAAAACAAGAAAAATGTACCGATGATCCGCTCTTCATTTCATTGTTAAACACTTGCACTGGTTTGATTTGCTTTGAAAATTTATTATCAGCAAGTGGGTGCATTGGATCACCTCGCGTTACGTTGGCATGGATCGCGTCCTATTCCTCTCAAGAGGAATAGGACGCTTTCTCATATAAGAACCTACAGTTATAGATGAAGGAAGTTTATTCGTCGGCTCGCAGAAAACTAGACCCTGCATATAAAAAAAGACCAAGTAACTTTTCATCAGATAATTTTAGACCCAGCAAGAAAAATACAAGACTTAACTTGTTGGGTGTTTATGATTGTGCGCTCAGAATGAAAAGGGCTTGGGAGGCTTTGATTGATATTCGATATGATTTGATAGTTTTAGGAGAATAATTGGGGTAGGATTGCGGCTTAATGATCACAGCGGAGTCCAAAAAATGAGAAAAAAATTACTATTAACTTCACTTCTCCTGGGAATTGCTTTTGACATTCTTTTCTGGAAGAAATCCCCGGGGCTTTCTTTTATCATCTTTATCGTATTGTGTTTGGCGGCTGGGTATCTGCTGCTTCAAGCACAACAAATTCGCCCTGCTGGGAAGAGCCTTTTTCTGCTTGTGCCGATCATTTTCTTTTCTGTGATGACTTTCGTCCGCTCAGACCCGCTTACAACATTTCTGAATTACACACTCACTTTATTTTCGGCGGCTGTTTTGGTAATGACTTACCGCAGCGGCCTGTGGATCTTGTACGGTTTGAGTGATTACATGGCGAATACGCTTCATTTGATTGGTAGTATGCTTTCCCTTGGATGGGCCCAAATAACAAATACGGATCCTCAGCAAAAGACAAGTGATGGGAAAAAGCACAAAAATCGTGTCTGGCCGATCGTGCGCGGTTTGCTGCTGGCGTTTCCCGTATTATTGGTTTTTACAGCTCTTTTTTCTTCGGCAGACCTTATATTTGCTCAAAGGCTTGATGATTTTTTAGTTAATCTGAACCCCGAAAAACTGACAGAAATCATTTTTAGAGGATCTTATATCCTAATCATTGCATATTTTCTGATTGGAATTATTAGGCATGCTGAAGGCAGGAGCCAAAATAAAAAATTGATCGGGTTAGATGAACCCACTGTGGCGCCTTTTTTGGGTTTTACAGAAGCATCAATCATATTAGGAAGTGTGTTGCTCCTTTTCAGCGCTTTTGTGGTTATTCAATTCCAGTATTTCTTTTCTGGGCGAGCACACATCATTATTGAAGGATTCACATATTCCGAATACGCGCGGCGGGGATTTGGTGAGCTGGTGGCTGTAGCTGTTTTCAGTTTGATACTTTTACAAAGCCTGAGCACGATCACGAAACGCGAATTCAATAAACAGAAGAAAATCTTTTCTGGATTAGCTGTTGGACTTGTTTTATTGGTAATAATCATATTGACATCTTCGTTTCAGCGGCTTTTTTTGTATGAGTCAGCGTATGGCTTCTCGCAATTGCGCACATATTCACATGTATTTATGATCTGGCTGGGCATTCTATTGATGGCTGTGGTTGCAATAGAAATACTAAAACGACAGCGCGCTTTTGCTAATATTGCTTTGCTGGTTCTAATGGGGTTCACTGCATCCCTCAACGCCCTTAATGTGGATGGGTTTATTGCTCGCCAGAATATCAACCGGGCGGTTAAGGGTAAGGAGTTGGATGTCTCTTACCTTTCAACACTCACAAGTGATGCGGTACCCACATTGGCAAAAGCCTATTCCTCATTAGATATTCCCTCAAAAATCAAAGATGGGGTTGGCGCTGCCATTGTCTGTTATGAAGCATCCAGCGAAGCTGATGATTCAATGGCACAATCCTGGCAGTCGTTCCATTTCTCGGATTGGATTGCAGCACGTGAATTGGATGTTGTTCGGGACAGATTAAAGAATTATCGGATTCGAGACGATGCTTGGCCAACAGTTGTTATTGGTCCAAATGGAACGGAATATCCATGCGATAATTTCTTGTTTTTCGATTAAGATCTGTGAATTTGAAAACAGGTAGAGGTATTGGGCTGCTAGGGTGAGGGAAGGGGAAAAGCCTTATTAAGAAGAAAGTTTCCGCACCCGCTTTGTGGGGTACGCAATGACAAATATCAGAGGAGGTGTTTTACGATTGCTGTACTCAGGATAAAAAAAACGAATAGGGTGCGTTGGTAACGCACCCTATCGGTAAGCGGTCATGGTGATGGTTTTGTTTTAAATCTACTCCAGGTTTTTATGTTTTTCCGCGATAGAAGCCGCTAATTTATCCAGGGCTTTGAAGTCTTCTGCTTTGGGGTGTCCTTTGATCACGACTGGATCAAGTATCTCTACGTCCAGGTTGGGAATCATGCCTGCCAGCTGTTCTACCATTATGCCGCCCCACCCGAAGGATCCGACGATCGAAACGAACTTTGTCTTGGGACGCAGGGCGTTTGCCAGATAGGCAGCGTACACCACGTTCGGATGTGCTCCGCCCAGGACGGTGGGTGATCCGATCACAATGGTTGCTGCGTCTACCAACGAGATGGCCAGCTCTCCAATATCGGTGATGGTCAGATTGAATAATTTGACTGTGACCCCATTTTCGATCAGGGCATCCACCAGATGTTCTACCATCTCGCGGGTGCTGCCGTGCATCGAGATGTAGGGCAGTACGACGATATTCTTTGGTTCGCCAAATACCCATTCGTGATAGGCATCTAAAATAAATTCCGGCCGGTCGTATATCGGGCCGTGGCTGGGGGCGATCAGGGAAAATTCGTATTCCTGAATCTTTTTCAGGTTTCTCTTGATCATTTTACTGAACGGCATCATGATTTCCGCATAATAGCGCTTGGCTGCTTCGTAAACTAGCCCTTCGTCAACGGCGTATAGATCGGTGGAGGCCAGGTGAGAACCTAAGAAGTCACAGGAGAAGAGAATTTTATCTTCCTGTAAATAGGTCAGCATGGTTTCGGGCCAGTGAACCCATGGGGCGTGAATGAATTCGAGCGTTCGGTCACCGAGCGACAGCGTTGCGCCGTCATCTACTGTGAGAAAACGGTCTTCTGACGCTAATGCCAAATCCATCAGCATATTCTTGCATTTAGGTGTGCAGACAATTTGCGCCTGAGGGTGCTGCGCTAGAATTTGCGGGAGCGTGCCTGAATGGTCCTGCTCGGCGTGATTAGCGATGATGTAATCAATGTGCTCAACGCCCAGATGTTTCAAGCGGTTGAGTAGAATATGCGACATTTCAGGTTCAACAGTATCTATCAGCGCTGTCTTATCGCTCCCCTGAATCAGGTAGGCGTTGTAGCTGGTGCCATCTGGCAGAGGTATAAGGTCGTCGAATAGGCGTCGATCCCAGTCAACAGCACCTACCCAATAAATGCCGTCTTTTATCTTGCGTGGTTTCATAATTTCACCTTATCTCAATCTCGCATAAGTATAACCAAGAAAGTTTGGCGGGGATAGTCTTTTTCTTAAAGACGCCTGTTTTCGAATCAATAACTGCAAGCTGTGCTGCATGGGGAGTTAGCGGCACACCAATGGTGTATTTCGTAATCGTTATTTATAGTGCACTAGGTGTTGGGTTGGAAAGGCACTAATCGAGCTTATGGTTCTTTTGATTATTTTACCCGGGCTGATAAAGGTAGGCTGTCACACCGCTGTGGAAAATTGAGGTGTATTTCATGAAGAATAGAATATTAATAGTAAAATTCGTTCTGTTTGATCGACGAAAACATTTTATAAAGGATGCGAATGACAAAATTTTTATTGGTGCGCCATGGAGTTACTGATTGGATTGAAAAGGAACTTCTGCACGGCATTTCTGATATTCCGCTTAGTGAATACGGAAAAAAGCAGGCCATATTAACGGCAGAAACCTTTAAAGGAATAAAGGTAGACCGTCTGTATTCCAGCTCACTTTCCAGAGCTATGCAAACAGCTGAGGAAATCAGTAAGGTTACTTCACTCGAAATTGAGCCTGTAGATGGACTGAGGGAAATGGATTTTGGCTGGATGGAAGGAAAGCGGGATTATTGGCCTGTGGTAAAGGATAAAAGGATCCTGGTTTTTGTCTACACCATTACCAGAATGATCAGTGGATTTCTCTCTGGTGACCGGTACGGTAAATTCAGAGGCCGGGTGGTGAATGCATGGGAAAAGATTGTTGCGGAAAACCCCAATGGAACGGTTACTGTTGTGGCTCACTCCTTTGTTCTTCGGAATATTTTAACGCATGAGTTTGGCGGCAATCCTGTTTTTACACCAAAGTTTGTACTGACCACTTGCAGTGTGAGTGAGGTCGAGCGCGACGAGAATGGAAATATGAGGTTGATTGAAGTCAGCCGTAATTCACACCTTCCTAAAGAGATTGACCTGTGACTATAAAAGCGTTGATCTGGGACATGGAAGGTGTGTTGATGCTGACAGATGAAAACGATATCTCTTCGACGGTTGCAAAAGCACTAAATGCCCCGTATGAAAAAGTTCGAGAGATTTATTTTAGTGATACCAATGACAAAGTGGATTTGGGCGAGATCACAATGGAACAATTCTATGAGTATGTGCTGGATACGCTCCAGATTTCCAGAGATAAAAAGCACCTTCTTGAAGAGGTATTTTATGAGAGAGCGTATATTGATAAGGATCTTCTAAAGCAAATCGTGGAAATGAGCAGGGAGTATAAAATAGGATTGCTTTCCAATTACTCAAATGACCTGCGGCCAAGGATCGAGAAAGAATGGGCGATTGGCAGCGTGTTCGACGAGATCATTATCTCCTGCGAGGTCGGCATGATCAAACCTGATTCGGCGATATTTAACTTAATGCTCGATCGCCTGGATGTCAAAGCGGATGAGTCTGTGTTCATTGACGACCGGATAAAAAACATCGATGGTGCGAAAAAGATAGGGCTCCACACGATCTTTTTCACCAGCAGAGAGCAGGCCCTGGAAGAACTCGCACTCATTTTGCAAGTGTGAGCGTTTGGGGTTGAGTGAGTTCTGTTTTGAAAAAGAATTCACTTACAGATAATTTGTAAAAGAGTATCAGAATCATCTATTTGTGTCATGAATTATCCGCACGAGTTAAAAATTGACCCTGCGTGAATGATAGATATTATCTAAATAACCGGGAATCAAACGAGGGTGTAAATTGTCATTTTTGAATCAAGCGCATTATTGGAATAAATTCATTTGGTTTTCTTGTCTTTTGTTTCACCGTACAATTACGTGACAGTTATTATGGAGAAAATGCAATGAGGTTCCATATTATTATTGATCACCCATGGGATGGCAGTTTTAATTATGCGGTTATGCGTTCGTTTATTGAAGGCGTCAAGGAAAACAAAAACGATTTTGATGTACTTGATTTAAACAAAGAGAAATTTAATCCGATAATGTCTGAAGAAGAACTTGCTGGATATGCTCAGGGGAAGAGTCTTGATCCAAAGATCAAGGAGTATCAAGAACGCCTGATTCAATCTGATCATCTTGTGCTGATTTTCCCTATCTGGTGGATGGTTATGCCAGCCAGATTAAAGGGATGGATGGATAAAGTCTTGCTGCCCGGGTTTGCTTTTACGACAGATCAAGTGCCAAAACCGCTGCTAAAACATATTTCTGGCGCAACGATTTTAACCACTACCGGCGCTCCAGATGATTTACATCGTAAAGAATTTAATAACGCATTGGAATGGGTCCTTTGTACGGGAACACTCAGTTTCATCGGAATAAAAAAGATCAAGTGGCTGAATTTTGGCGAAACTGGCTTTGTGAGCCAGGCAAAACATAAAGAATGGCTTGGCTTTGTTAAAGAATACAGCAGTGATCTTTCCTGAGAATTATTTAAGGTTTTTCAATAAAAAGCCGATAATTAATAATACAGTCAAATAAATTGATCATTCATTCGCCAAGAGAAAAATTATTATTGTAATTACACATATCAACTTGCTTGATAAAAACACTTTTTGGAGGTCAGCATGTCTACACGTTTTCTACGCAGAATCCTGAGCAGCATCGTTCTTCTGGTTACCATTACGGCATTCACCATTTCTCCTTTCGCACACACACTTCTTACGGATGACCACTTTGACCATGAATCTTTGGATGTCCAACTAGAGGACCATCCTGAATGGGAGGAAATCATCCGGACAGCTTTCCAGTCCGTAGGGATATCAGAAATTATTTTTAATAAGGATATGGGTGAACACATTTTGAAATATTCACATATGTCCTCTGCGATGGGCGTGGATAAGGCTAAGGATTGGGTGGTTGGTTTTATGATCTCTCCAGAGCAATATGTACCAGTGTATACTACTAATTCTAAAAGTTACGAAAACACCACCTTTCATTCTTATCCCGTTACTATCACAACTTTTTTGAATATATACAACAACCCTTACTCAAAAAGCTTCGAGTGGAGCATGAATGGGTTGTTTTATTATGCATCTGTTGTTTTTGATGACAATATCTCCTCGAGTGATCTACTAAACATAGCTGAAGCGTTATACAGTGCGGCAACGGGTTCAGCGCCCTCTGCCCCTGCCAGCCCGCCATCGGACCCGGCCCCTCCCTCTCCGCCATCGGGCGTGTGCGCGGATGTGAATTGTAAGAACAACTATTGCAAGGATGACGGGAGTAAATATTTATACGACTGCGCATGTGACGAGACAGATGGCAAATGCTACTGTCAGTCGAACCAATGCTCTGCCGGCTGTGACGCGGAGCAGGGCGGCTGTCTTTCACAAGCATCCTCGGATGGTAAATGTGCGGGAGTGATCTGCAACCCGGATTACTGCGCTGATGACGGTAAGACCCGTTTCTATGAGTGTGAATGCAAAGAGGAAGACGGGGAATGCTACTGCTGGACGGAAGTGTGTGAATTGGGCTGCGATGCAGTATCAGGGGCGTGCGTCGTGGAGGAACTGCCGATTGACCTTTGCGAAGGTGTGACATGCATCACACTGTACTGCGACGAGGATGGACAGACCCTAAATTATGATTGTGAGTGCGACTCGACAACCGGAAAGTGTGATTGTCAAACGGAAACCTGCGAAACAGGGTGTGACTCGGCTGCAGCTGCCTGCAAACAAGATCTGTGCGTCGATGTGGAATGTCCTGATAAGTGCGAGAATAATGTCAGTTCAATTGGGGGCACGTGCAATCCGGCAACGGGGGAGTGTTTATATGTAGATATAAACGACTGCGGTCTGGCGGGATGTGAAGACGCGGGTATCTTATGTAAAAGACAATTTGACCTTGCAGTCAAAAAGGTCACAGTTTTGCAGTCGGTAGAAGGGGGCACCCTGATCGGGAAAAAACCCACCGCGGTGGTGGTCGCTTTCGACTGGGAGAACCTCCTCAAGGATGCCAATGCCAGTGTGACACTCTTTATTGACGGCAAACCATTTTCTACAATTCGTCAAACTGTCAAAGCAGAGGATGCCTATACAAAAAACGAAAAATATTTTTCTAAAGATGTGGCCATATTCCACATCCCTGCTAATTATGTACAAAGCGGTATGCATAAGTTCCTGGTTGAAGCGGTGCTTATGGATGAAGATCTGGTAGATGAGGATCTAACCAATAATTCTAAGAGTGTGAGCCGTGAGTTCATCACCTCCACTGGCATCTCGCTGATGTTTGCTGCCCATCCATCTATAACTGAAGGGCAAATCTGGAGCTTTATCAACAAAGCACGGCCATTTTTGCTTAATGTATTTCCTATTACGAGTGTGTTTATTAAACCACCGTTTTATCCATTGTCCTCAACTGGACCCATGAAGGATCAGATTGCGGAATTGATGGAGATACATGAGATCCACAATACAACTCCAGGCCAATATGCCCGCTTTTCCGTGGGCCTTTTCAAGGATGCTCATTTTGGCGCAGGTGTCAATGGTTTCAGTTATTGGTGGGCCAAACGAAGCGTGATGGTGGGAGATGGCAGCACGAACGAATACGCGCATGAGGCTCTACCGCATGAAATTGCCGGGCAATGGCTTGGCGATGAATATACAAAAGCAAATACCGGAAATGCGCTTCCAAAGAACATCTATATATACGATGGGCAGAGGAAAAAACTTGAGAATCTGGAATATTCCTTAAGTGGCAATATCAACCTGATGGGTTTAGCAGGTGAAGTAAGCAATCTGTGGGTGAATAAGGAAACATGGGACGCACTTGCAACCAAATTTGGAACCCGTCTAACAGGATTCAACCCCGGCTTGGTCTTAGCCAGCCCGCTCCCGGTGCAGGAGAGTTCTGGGTCGGGATATTTACTTACAGGCACTATTTCTGCGGATGATCATGTAGTAGTGAAAACTCTGCTGCCATTTGAAAACATGCCGTTCGAAGAAGGAGACGAAGGAGAATACTGGGTACAGGTTTATAATGGTAGAGGATCATTGGATGGTGAGTACCCGCTGCCAGTGGATGTTTCTCTTGATGATCCTGCTGGCAGTCCTTTCGTCGTCAGTGTCCCTGCGGACCTCACGGATACCAGGGAACTGCGCATTGTACATAATGAGCAAGCCATCTGGAAATCAAGCGCTTCAGCAGCAGAGCCGACAGTATCAATTGCGGCGCCTGCTGGCAGCGATCCGCTTTCCGGCACAGTTGACATCACGTGGCAAGCTGAAGATGCGGATGGTGACGACCTAACGTATACCCTGCTGTACAGTATGGATGATGGCGAGACATGGGTGCCGATTGCGGTCAGGCTGGAAAACACCCAATACGCACTTGATCTCGACCGCTTACCCGGAGGGTCGGCGTGCCGTTTGCGTGTCATCGCTTCGGACGGTTGGAATGCTACCCGTGCGGATACCCATGATGCGTTCGCAGTTGTGGATAAAGCAGCAGTACTTGAGATTGATGCTCCACAGGACGGTGAGCAGATCGATTATCATGCACAGCTGGACCTGAGTGCTTATGCCTATGACAAAGAAACCGGATGGATCGATGGAGAAAACATTGTCTGGCAGTCTTCTGTTGACGGTCAGCTGGGTATGGGCAACTACCTCAGTTTTGATGACCTGTCTTCTGGCGAACACACCATCACCGCATCGCTGGTTGGGCCTTCAGGGCAGAAAATGCAAGCGTCTGTGATGATCACGATCGCTGATCCGCCGAAGGCGGTTGGACTGGATGATATGACCTTATATACCATACTATCTGTGATAGCGGCTGTTCTTGTGCTTGGTGCGGTTGCTCTGCTGATTATCATGAAGCGTAAAGGGAAGAAACGTATGGTGATTTTCGCTATAGTTTTACTTGTGCTGTTTTTTGCCTTCCTGTTGTTTTCGCTCTTAATGCTGATCGAGGCGCCGCTTTATACACCGCTCTCCGGTCGGCGGGTGGAGGCACCTGAGATCCCGCAAGTGCAGCAGCCATCTTTGTCCATTTCAAGTGACCCACAGGATGATGCAGTGCCACCGGCTGATGGGGATACTGTCTATGGGCTTTCAGTTACCTATAATGGGACTACGCTAACACCTTCCATTGGAGGGTCAATCGACCCGGAGACGATCCCATCCAGTTTGGAAACAGATCCGTTTTGGGGATTACCGGAACACGACCAATATAAGTTTGCTGGTTATCCGGTTGAGAACGATATTCATGAACCTGTGATCCGCATATTTCCAACAGACACTTATCGTGCTGCCAGCGAAGAGGCCGATCAAGTGATCACTACATTAGAGCAGCTTCTCAAGGACCGTCCGGCTAACCCTGACACTAATCTGCCTTTCCTGCCTATTTGGAATGCGGGGCCTTTGGGCACTACTAAAATCAAATATCTCAATTTTCAGAGCGGGGGCGGTTTGCGATACATCACTCAGTATGGCCAGGCCTTTTGGCCTTTTTATAACAAAGGAATGTTTTACACATATCAAGGACTTACCGCGGATGGGCGATTTTACATCTCGGTAATCCTGCCACTTGCGCATGGGGTATTGGATGAATACGATGATTTTCAACCCACGGATGATTTTTACACGAATGCGGCAGAATTGATAGCAGACCAGGTTGATCTGCTGGACACACAAGCAGAGAACAGTTTCAACCCATCAATCGAAAAATTGGACGCGATGATGCAATCAATAATGATTGAAACAGAAGGAGTTGGATAAATCAGTAAACAAATATAAAGCCCGCAAATTAAAGACCTCCGAGAAATATCGGAGGTCTTTCTATTCTTTATGAAATACAATGTGATTGAAATTTATTTCGCTGAAAGGTAATTGCCTATTCCCATTCAATGGTAGCAGGAGGTTTGCTGGTGATGTCATACACAACTCGGTTGATGCCTGCTACCTCATTGACGATCCGGTTGGCTGTGCGTGCTAACAATTCGTGCGGCAGGCGTGCCCAGTCCGCGGTCATGAAGTCCTGGGTGGTGACAGCGCGAAGGGCGATCGCTTCCTGATAGGTGCGTTGGTCGCCCATTACTCCTACCGAACGGACGGGTAGCAGCACGGCGAATGCCTGCGCGATACCCTGCCCTTTTTGGAAATGCTTGTTAAGTAAACCTGCCTCAATTAATTCCTGACAAAAAATGGAGTCCGCGGCACGCAACTTTGCTAAGCGCTGTTCAGTGATATTGCCTAAACAGCGTACTGCTAACCCCGGGCCAGGAAAGGGCTGCCGCCAGACCAGCTCCTCGGATAAGCCCAACGCTTCGCCTACCGCTCGTACTTCATCTTTGAAAAGATAACGTAGAGGTTCGATTAGCTTGAAGTCCATATGCTCTGGCAAACCACCCACATTGTGATGGGTCTTGATGCGCTGTGCATGGGAACGTTCTGGAGCGCGCGATTCGACCACATCTGGATAGATTGTGCCTTGCACCAGAAAACGTGCTTTGCCAAGTTTCTTGGCCTGGTCTTCAAAGATGCGGATAAACGTTTCTCCGATTATTAAACGTTTTTGTTCTGGATCGTCAGTGGCGCGCAGGGCATAAAGGAAGGTTTGGCTGGCATTTACTATATGCAGTTCAGGGCCTAATTGGGCGCGCAGGGCTTCCTCAACTTGGTCGCGTTCATCCTGCCGCAGCAGGCCGTTGTCTACAAATACTGCGCTGAGTTGCGCTCCAATTGCTTTGTGCACGAGGGCAGTTGCTACGCTGGAATCCACACCTCCGCTGACAGCTGCTAACACGTTGTGCTTGCCTGCCTGCTGACGGATATTCTTCACGGCAGTTTGGATGATGGACTGCGGTGTCCAATTGGTTGGTGCGCCGCAGATATTAACTACAAAGTGTTTCAGCATTTCTAACCCGCTGGGTGTGTGATGTACTTCGGGGTGAAACTGCAGCCCATAAGTATGACGCTTGCTGTCACCTATGGCGGCGATGGGGCAGCTGCCACTGGCTGCTAGTAGGGCGAAGCCAGACGGAAATTTTTCTACCCGATCGCCATGCGACATCCAAACCTGGTATGACCCTGGCGGTAGGAGAGGGTTATCAGTGCTGATTGTGATCTCAGACAACCCATATTCTCGTTGATTGGAGGGCGCTACCTTGCCGCCCAATTCCTGCACCAGTAGCTGCATACCATAGCAGATGCCCAAGAGCGGTAGCTTACTTTCAAGTATGTATGGAGGCAGTGTAGGTGCGTTGTTTTCATATACTGAAGCTGGTCCCCCAGAGAGGATCAATCCCTGCGGCGCTATTGCCATGACTTCATGCTCGGGTGTATCCCAGGGGAACAGTTCACAGTAGACTTGCAGTTCACGAATCCGCCGGGCGATCAATTGTGTGTATTGAGAACCATAATCGAGGATTGCTATACTCATAATATTTATCCTGAAGAAGTGTGAGAATTAAAGAATATCAATAATATTTTTTATCTTATGTTTTGGCAGTTAATCATCCTTAAATAATATTTTCCCATTTTCCATTGAGGTGATGCATACCAGTGATTCAATTTGTACATTGAGAGAGGAGAGCATTTTACGGCCGCCCTCAAATCCTTTTTCGATCAACGCGCCGATGCCTACTAAATCCGCGCCGGCCGCTTGGGTCAGGCGCACCAACCCATTAATGGTGGCGCCGCTTGCCAGAAAGTCGTCAATGATCAAAACACGTTCACCGCGTCCCAGGTACTCAGGCGAGACGATCAGCTCAACCAGGACACCCTTGGTGTGCGAGGGGGCGACGGTTAGATAGACCTGGTCGGGCATAGTGATAGGTTTGCTCTTGCGGGCGAAGACTACCGGGATCTCCAAAGCGTACGCAGTCATCAGTGCTGGGGCGATGCCCGAAATCTCTGCCGTTAATACACGTGAGGGTTTCACCGATGCAAAACGCTGTGCGAACTCCTGCCCGCATTTCTCCATCAGGCGCGGATCTACCTGGTGATTGATGAAAGAATCTACCTTGAGAATACCACTGCCTAGATTGGCGCCATGGTTTAGGATGAGGTCTTTGATGATTTTCATATTGATTCCCTGATTAACTCCAATTTATTAGTTTTATGAGTAAATTTTTATTTCCTGAAAGAATACCATATCTAGCGGAAAAAATCATAAGTATTAACAAGATTGATTGAAAAGATTGTTTATTAAGCCCTCAATTTAAATATTGGAAATAGTAATAAACATAAAAGGGACGAATTGGTGGAATCACAACTCTTGATTTTAGGCGCAATTGAGATGAGGGAAGATTATCGCGTAATGATGTGCGAGCCCTGTGTTCTTTCTACATAAGTGATGGCAACCCGTCTTATTATATATTATTAAATAGATATATATGATAAAATCGATAAGAATAATAATAAAAGGAGTAAGTAATGGCAACAGCAACATTTAAAGCAGTGTCTCGGAAAGGCAAAGAAGGGTTGGTCGCTGAGAGTGAGTCGCGTGGTTTTAAGATCATCATGGATGAACCGGAGAGTTTAGGCGGCACCAATAAGGGTATGAATCCTGTTGAAGGTTTACTGGTTTCGCTGGGCTCATGCCTGGTGATCGTGGGGTCGGCTTTCGCGAAAGCACAGGGTATCGACTTGCAGGATTTATGGGTCGAGACCGAAGGTGATCTGGATCCTGATGGATTTATGCTCGGTAAGGAGGGCATTCGCCCTGGATTTGAGGCTGTGCAATTTACTATTCACATTAAATCAAGTTCTCCAGAAGACAAACTGCATGAGTTTAAAAAATTCATGGAGAGCCGCTGCCCGGTCAGTGACACTTTGGGCAATGGCACTCGAGTGACCGCAAGTGAATTGGTCATTGAGCGCTAAGTAAAAATAATTTGGGCTGCCTATGAATTCACGGGCAGCCCAGTCATTTGTTTAAGTAGAATCTTTCATGATCGTAAAAACCCCATAAATGGGTTTGTTCCAGATAGAGGGTTATTATCCTATCTTGTCTAGCTCAAATTGGAGATCAATTTTGATCTCGCCGAAAGAGAGCCCATTTTCCATGCAGTAATCCCGCACCAGAACCAAGCGGTTAGGAATTTCTCCGCCAATGATGGTTTCGATCTGGTCCGCAGGTATACCCCAGTTCAGCAAGTCTGCAAAAGTTGTTTGGCCAGCCACGACCATTTCCTCTCCTTCGTATGCCGCATTTTCACCCTTTCCGTCTACTTCTTCGTTGGATTGCGACTCGTCCATCGGTAAATTATATTCAATCGGCTCTGAGCTGATTTCCATCTCGATGGTGAACTCGTCTAAATATGCGATCTGCTCTGTGGTCAGGACAGCATGGCTCTTTAAAATGTCCACTGCCGGGCGCAGCAGGTAGGTGTCTTCCTCGTCTGAATCTAATTCATAAGGCAGGCCTGTGTATAGTGCAACGAACCATTTCATTGAACCATTCCCGATCTCTTGCTCTCCCTCAAATTCGGGGTAGATGGTTTCGAAATCCAGGTTTTGGAAGGTGGCTGGATCGACATCCGCCGGCAGCGCAAAAGCACGGCATAGTATCTCCAGGGGAATATCGAATAGCTCACTGATATCGCTAAAACGATGAGAGCCGCGGATGGCAGCGGGATCATAAGTTCCGGCACCTTGATTGGCCTGGATAATTACGGAGTTTCTGGATAACTGGGGATTCCACAGGCCTAAAACGGACGCACCCATAATTCCTCCGAATATTACGATGGCGATGATGGCGCCTAAAGTTTTTGATCGTATTTCCATTATCGATCTCCTTTGGTTGAGAAGGTTACAGTGTTGTCAACTGGACAGTTTGCCTCGGATGTACATTCAAGGCAAACAATGCACTGATGATCTCGCACCACTTCCACTGTGTGCACGGGGATGTTCATCGGGCAATTTCGAGTGCATATATTGCATGATGTGCATGTCGAATCCTGACGGCGGATAGAGAAAATGCTGAAGAGGTTGATAATTCCAAGCACAGCTCCGTAAGGACAGGCATATTTACACCAGGGTCGTTCAACTGCTAATGATGCCAGCAGCGTGATTCCCAAAACTACTAACCCGGTGATGGCGACTTCCCCGGTCCAAAAGTTAAACAGGGCATAATAGGGGTCGATGTCGCCAAAGGCCAGTTTTCCGGACGTGGCGGTCATGTAAAGCACCCATGCAAGCATGAGATAGCGCAGATAACGCATATACTGGTCAATCTTACGTGGTATGAACTGATTGTAGCGTTTCTTGAATATCCGCTTGCCCAGCTTGCCAACCCACTCCTGAACACTTCCCAGGGGGCATACCCAACCGCAGAAGGCTGACCCGAACAAAAAAGTCAGACCGAACACCAAAATCATTAAGATGAAAGAAGATTCATGGATTTTCTGTGTGAAGGTGCCTACTGTGACAAACTGATAGAGGGATACCACACCTCCAAAGGGGCAGACAGCGTGCAGTGATACGTTGGACAACGTTGGAATTAAAGTCCCATCCAGGGTGTGATTTGCCGCGATCAATGCGATAAGTACAAAGAAAAATACTTGCAACACTGTTCGAGCCCAAATCTGTTTCTTGCGAGATCGGTTCATTTTCTTGTTCCTCCTGTGATTATCGATATGCAATTTTAGCAATATGATAAAAGGATTTTGTGAAGACAAAATGGAATTTATGTGAAGATTATATAAATTCACCGTATTATTACTTCTGGCTGAGATTGTTGATGAGCAAATTCCTGCTTGTTACTGATGGTCCTTTCTAATCCCGAAAATTATGGATATCTTTTAATGAGGTGATGGAAGCGAACATTCAATTGCGCTGGTTGGACAACGCGGGGCTGCAGATTGAGCATGCGGGCATTCTGGTTATTGACCCATTCCTGACCAGGCCATCCATGAAGAAAATGTTTTTTTCAACCTTACAATCCAATGCCGCCTTGCAGGAAGCAATTCTGCCGGAGTGCGACACCATCTTGGTCACGAATGCTCATTACGATCACATTCTGGACGCACCTCTCATCGCTCGAAAAACGGGAGCACGGGTGTATGATGGGGACGCATGGTATCCAGTAATCGCTTGGTGATTCGGTAAATCATGTTCGCCGTATTTGTCCTCATCCATCGCCTGCATCACTTCTGTTTCAGTATCAAATTTCACTCCCGGCGAGCAGGCGCTGATTAGAATAATTAATTTAAGTAAGATGATTGCGTTTTTCATTTCATTTTTCATGGAGTGAGTGATGTGGCAGCGGTTCTCGGATTGTACAATCGAGTGTTTTAGTTGTGGTATAATCGTTCGGTTGGCTGGGATATAGCCAAAAAAATAAATAAGAGTAGTTTTGAAAATTCCAAATGATTGCTCGTCAATTTATGGACGAGCAATTTTCTTGCCCCGGGGGGAAGGGAAAAGGGGTTGGTTGAACCAAGACGTATTTCGCGAGGACTGCGATCAATTGAAAAGGGTTGTGGCGCTTTAGGAGTTATCAAAACGCAACAGGAGAATATAATGACAATTGAGTTTTCGCAATTAAATCTGGACCCTAGGTTGGTTCAGACAGTAACTGAACTTGGCTACACCACACCTACAGATGTCCAGGCAAAAGTGATCCCGCTGATGCTGGATGGAAAAGATGTGATCGCCCAATCCCAAACCGGATCTGGAAAAACAGCTGCTTTTGCGCTGCCGATCTTACAAGATTTGATCTATGGTGGCGGAATACGCAGTGTGCAAGCCCTGGTCTTGGCACCCACCCGCGAATTGGCAATTCAAGTGGCGAAGGCAATTGGCCAATACGGACGCAGCCTTCAAGTGGAGGTCATGGCAGTTTATGGAGGGCAGAGTTACGGAACTTCCAAACGCCGCCTTAAAAAAGGTGTGGATGTGATCGTGGGAACTCCCGGACGCCTCCAAGACCTGATGCGCCAGAAAAATATTGACTTGAGCAGTGTTCGCACTGTGATATTAGATGAAGCAGATGAAATGCTCAGCATGGGTTTTATCGAGGATATTGAAAACATTCTGAGTGAAACTCCTGCAAAACGCCAAACAACTTTGTTCTCTGCAACAATTCCAAAGACAATTCGCCGTTTAGCGGACAGGTATATGATTGATCCTCAATCTATCACGATTGATCGTAAAAATTTAACTGTTGCGACAATTGAACAGCGTTATTATCTTCTGAATGAAAAAGACAAACTGGCTGCCCTGACCCGCCTCTTTGAATATGAGGAGGTTGGCGCAACCTTAGTCTTTACCCGCACACGTGCAGGTTCGGGTACCTTAGCGAATGCGTTGATCCAGCGTGGTTATCCAGCTGAAGCGTTGAACGGCGATTTAGAGCAAGATGCCCGCATTCGGGTTTTGAATCGTTTTCGTACTGGCAAAATAAAAGTTTTGGTCGCTACTGATGTGGCAGCTCGCGGTTTGGATATTGATGATATTTCGCATGTATTCAATTATGACATTCCCAATGACCCGGAAGCATACGTTCACCGGATTGGTAGAACGGCGCGCGCAGGTAAAAAGGGAGTTGCGATTTCACTGGTTACCCCGGGCGAAAAGCGCCACCTGAACAGAATTGAAGGCTATGCCAAACAGAAAATTCCAGTGGGCGTATTACCGACTGAAGAAGATATTAATGAACGCCGTGAGCAAAAGCTAATTAAGAAGATGGAAACCTGGTTAGAACGAGACCGCTGCAGGCGCGAAGAAGAAATTGTAGAAAAGTATATAGCGGCCGGACATGATCCTGTGAAGGTTGCGGCAGCTGCTTTAAAGCTGGCGCGGGTAGAAGAAAAACAGCGACCGATCGAGAAAATTGGTGAAGTTCGCTTTGAAAAACGTAAAAGCAGGCATGATAAAAGAAGGTCCTCCGCTGGTAAAGGGAAGGGTAAGAACTACCGCAAACAAGTACAGCGCCGCGGTGGAAATAATAAATCATCCATATCGCATGAAGAAGGGATGGTGCGCCTGAATCTGAGCCACGGCCGTGTGCATGGTGTCAGCCCCAGCGAGGTTGTCGGGACAATTGCCTCCCGGGCCGATATTCCTGGTTATGTGATTGGAAAAATCGTGATTCGTGACCAGCATACCCTGGTGGATGTGCCGGAAAATTATGTATCACGTGTTCTGGGGCAAACGGGATCGTATAATTTCCGTGAACACCAGAATGTGACCATTGAACGGGCCAGAGTTTAGCATACAAGAACAAATGTAAATAATAAGGAGCGCTCTTGACAGGAGCGCTTTTTTGATAGGGAGGAGAGGAAGAATGAAAAGAGAGGTCTTTACTTTACTTTCTTCTTATGTATTTTCTTGTGGATACATTTTTGTTCGTTGATTTTAAAGTTCGATTAATTGGTGTGTTATGGTTGACTGGCTTTAAGGAACTGTTTTCCCTAAATTGAATATGCTATATTTTGTATATGCTGTACCGAAAATTTTCTGGAAGTAGGAGTTCATAAATGAAAAAACTTACCTTGATTGTAATAATTTTGGTATTGATCAGCCCTGCTTGCAGCCAGGCAGGGGATCTCATCCCTGGTGAAAAACCTATTCTCGATGTTGAACCGCCTGCACAGCTTGAAGGCGAAAAGCGCTGTGGCGATGGAATTTGTGATGGCCCGGAGAATGCCGACAGCTGCCCTCAGGATTGCAGTGCGGATTCTGCGCCTGCCTTAGGAAATAACCTGCCCGGCTCGGGAGCTGAATCTGATATCCACTGGGTCGTCAATCCATCCAGCGGGGTGCGCTTGTATGTGGAGATTATTAAACCGGAGGGCTGGAGGGGTGAAGCGCTTCCGGCGCTGGTACTCATCCCCGGCGGGTCGGGTGACAGCAGTGCCTTCACCGAAAAACCACAAAAGATACACACTATACTGGAGTTTGGCTTTACCCTGGTAGTTTTCGATCCCGATGGGCGCGGCAATAGCGAAGGCGAAGAAGATAACAATGGCTATATCCATCAGGATGGGCTGGCTGCTGTCATCGAATATGCTGCTGCCCTTCCCGAAGTGGATTCGGATCAGATTGGGCTGGTTTCCTACTCATATGGTATCACGATGGCTGCTGGAGCTTTGGCTCGCTACCTAAAACTGCCTGTCCGCTTTCTGATTGATTGGGAAGGTCCGGCTAACCGCAACGATACTGGCGGTTGTGACGAAGATAATCTCGGGCACCTGGTTGGACATCCCTGTGATGATGAGGATTTCTGGAGCCAGCGCGAGGCATCGAGTTTCGCGTTAAAGATGCAGCTGCCTTACCTGCGCCTGCAATCGGAGCAAGACCACGTCCAACCTGACAATGGGCACGCCCTATTGATGATCTCAAACGCCACCGCTGAGAAATACGGAGGCCACGGCCGTTCCCCCTGGACACGGTTGAACGACCTTGTGCCGAATACCGTATATGCCCAAGATGATCCTCCTCCCATGCTGTCTGAGGAGTCTCCCCAAAGCACAGAGCAGTTGATCATAACTGCCGCCAAAGAACTGTTTGCGATGCAGATTCATTAATCAGGCTTTCACAGAGCATTGGAAAAACTTCCTTTGTAAAATAAGCGCTCCTGTCAGGAGCACTTATTTTGACCGATCATTAAAGTTTCTGAATACCTGTTTTTTAGAATATAACGCACATCGCTTGAGTAGTGCACCGCTGTAGTGGAGCCCGGCTTGCGCCGACGCCAGTACTTCTCGAAACCATCGATCTGTTGTATGAGTGGTTGTTTGAGTGTAATGTAACTCTAACTCTCGCTTTGGTGATCAATCCCCTGGTTTAGTGTTTACTTAATGTAAGAAAGATTGTGCGACATAAAATTAGATTATTAGTCATTTTTCTATAAAGAAAACCTACCGATCTATAGTTTTTATCGTTGTTATTCAGTAATTCTCTATTTTATCAATTTATATAGACGAAAATATTTTCAAGAGTTTACGAGACTAATTAGCTTATATGAAATTAAAGTGGTATCTTTATTCTAGGGTAGTTAAGTTTTTCTTATATTCCATTAACTTTATATAGATTTAGAGTCTGACCAACTAAAACTTACTTACATTTTCTACTTTTTAGAATTAAAATTAAATCTAGGAGAACAGAAGTATGACGGGAAAATTAAAACAGAAAATATATAATTTGTTAAAAAAAGATGACAGACTTTGGAATGAAGAGAAAACAGAACTAAACCAAACACTTCTTTTAGATTTAGTCGATAAAATCGACGAGAAAATCATTGGGCTGCTTCTTCAAGAACAAGACATGATAGAAAAATTCTTTGTAAAGATCAAAGATGTATTTGTTTTTAAGACAAATGATTTCAAGTTTTTCATAAATGAAAACAAAACAGATAATTCATACACACAATACAAAAACGAGATCGGACTTTCTATTGGTAATAGATTTTTAAATGATAGCGACGATGTTGTTTTAAATTTTCCATTTAAAGATTGTGTCCTGGAAGGTGGCCAAAGTAAGAAAGAAGGTTTGGATACTTATTTTGAATATGAAGAAGAAAAGGCGAAAACAATAAAAGGAAAGAAGTATATTGAACCTGCGGGGTATAAAGAAAAAAAAGCGAAAAGAATCGAGACATTTTTCAATGAAATTTTAGCTAAAGATGAAATTGACAGACTTCGTGACAGGAAAGCATTGGTAAACTGGAAAAGATATACCAAAGATGGAGAAGAAGAAGTAAAAAACATAAAAAGGAATGAAAACGGAACAATAAAAGAAAATCTCGTTATTAAAGGTAATAATTTGCTTGCCTTACATAGTTTAAAAAAACAGTTTGCCAGAAAAGTAAAGCTGATTTATATTGATCCCCCATATAATATTGGTAATGATGATTTTAAATATAACGATAGATATAATCACTCAACTTGGTTGACGTTTATGAAAAATCGATTAGAAGTGGCAAAGGATCTATTGAAAGATGATGGAGCAATATTTGTACAAATTGACAACCATGAGTTAGCATATCTAATGGTTTTGATGGACGAAATATTTAAAGAAGAAAATTTTGTGCAATTAATAAACGTTAAGACTGCATCTCCAGCGGGGTTCAAAACTGTTAATCCTGGACCTATAGATGTCACTGAATATATATTATTTTATACAAAAAACCGATCCTCATTTAAATTCAAGAAAGGATATGTTCCTACAACATATGATAGTAATTACAATTTAGTAATTACTAATCCTAAAGAAAATCCCGAGAATTGGAAAATGCAATCTCTGAGAGATATCATCTATTTAGAGAATGGGATTTCTTTAGGAGAAAATTATTTCCAAGCGAATAAGAACGCAAAGGAACTGTGGGGTAAGCATTGGAAAATCATTAGAGAACAATTTATGAGTGAATATGCGTTAGAAAATGCAGGGAAAGTTGTTAGTATACGTGATCCACATAAGCCCACTAAAGGTTTGAAAACCTTATTAGATGAATCAAAAAAAGATAAGGATAAAATATTTATATACGAAAAACAATCAGGTAATGAACAAGATCAAGGGTATGTAATAAATGGAGGCGCATTATCATTCTATTCCAATAAAATTAAGGATATAGATGGGAAAAGAACTCCAACAATGTTACTTTCAGATTTATGGACAGATATCAGTTGGGATGGTATTGCGCAAGAAGGACATGTTAAATTAAAAAATGGAAAAAAACCAGAAAGGTTAATTAAACGTATCATCGAAATTGCTACTGATGGAAAAGATGATATCGTGCTTGATTTTTTCTTAGGTAGTGGTACAACGATCGCTGTTGCTCACAAAATGGAGAGGAATTATATTGGAATAGAGCAATTGTATTATGGAGAAAATGATAGTGTTATCAGACTTCAGAATGTTATTAACGGAGACCAAACCGGAATTTCAAAATCCGTAAACTGGCAAGGTGGCGGTAATTTCATATATTGTGAATTAGCAAAATTTAACGAACAAGCTAAAGAGGTAATTATATCGTGTAAGAGTTTGGAAGGATTAATAAATAGTTTTGATATATTCTATGAAAATTATTTCCTAAACTACAACCTCAAAATCAAATTATTCAAAGAAAAAGTAGTTAAAGAAGAAAATTTTAATAATCTATCTTTAGAAGAACAAAAGAAAATATTCTTGGCTATGCTTGACCTGAATCAAATGTATGTACAAAAAACAGAGATGGCAGATAAAAGGTTTGGCATAAGCAAAGAAGACCAAAAACTCTCCTCGCTTTTTTATGGGAATTAGAAATAATCATGACTGACATTGAAAACCTTTACGAAATAATTAATGTGCAAAAGGAAGCACTTAAGAATTATTCTCCAGAAATATTTAATATCCCAAAATACATCACGGATAACCTAAAACACGTATTTTTTGAATGGCAAAAAGAAGCATTTGAAAACTTCTTATATTATGAAAATCCAATATCAAGAATAAAGAAATATCCAACACACCTTATGTTTAATATGGCAACAGGATCAGGGAAAACACTCTTGATGGCATCCGCTATTCTTTATTATTACAAACAAGGATACAGACATTTTATTTTCTTTGTAAATCAGAACAATATTGTTGATAAAACAGAAAAAAATTTCATAGACAACACTCACACCAAATATCTTTTTAAAGAAAAAATTGTTATAGAAGATACAACTGTTCAAGTTAAGAAAGTGGAAACTTTCAGCGATTTCCCACAAGGAATTGAAATCAAATTCACCACTATCCAAAAACTCTATAATGATATTCATCTTGAAAGAGAAAATCAAACTACTTTGAATGATCTACTCTGCAAGAATATCGTGATGCTTGCTGACGAAGCTCATCACCTTAATACGGATACAAAACGTAAAAACGGAGAACAGTTAGAAATTATTCACAAAGAAATAACTAGCAGGACAAACGTAAGAGAAGTTGAACGGAAAGGATGGGAGCACACAGTCCTCGAACTAATTCTCAAGAAAAACGGGCAAAGCATTAATAATAAAAATGTCCTTTTAGAATTTACCGCAACAATCCCGGCAAACGAAAATGTAGCCCAAAAATATAGTGGTAAGGTTATTTATAAATTTGGACTCAAAGAATTTCTGGGAGCTGGCTATACCAAAGAGATAAACTTAATTTCTTCAACTTTAGAGAAAAAAGAACGGGTTTTACAAGCACTTCTTTTCCACTGGTATAGACATAAAATCGCCCTTAAGAACCACATCGCAAACTTCAAACCAGTTATTCTTTTTAGAAGTAAAAAGATTGAAGAATCTTACGCTGATTATGAAGAATTTGCCAATTTGGTATTTAATATTTCCGCGAGTGATTTTGATTTCCTTAATAATATTGCTGACAAAATCTGTGAAGCTAAAAAACCGAACCCATTTGAAATGGGAAAATCAAGAACAGAGCAAGTTTTAGATTTTATACGTAATGAAAACATCTCTTACTCAGAAATAGCTGATTTTATTAAGAATAATTTCAAAGAAAATATAAATTATATTATTACGAATTCAAAAACAAATAAAACAAATACAGAAAAAACAACTGAAGAACAAGAATATCTTTTAAACAGTCTTGAAGATAAAAATAATCACATTCGAGCAATTTTTACAGTTGACAGATTGACTGAAGGATGGGATGTTTTAAATCTTTTTGATATTGTTAGGCTATACCAAGGTCAAAATACGGGCGGAAGCACAAAAAAAACACCAAAAGCAACAACCAAAGAGAAACAACTTATTGGTAGAGGTGTCAGATATTTTCCTTTCGCTTATCAAGACAGGATAAAAAATAAAAGGAAATTCGATGGCGAATTAAATAATGAATTAAGAGTGTTAGAAGAACTCTATTATTATACATATGATGAAGAATCAAGATATATCTCTCATTTAAAGGAAGAATTAAGAAAAGATGGATATATTAGAGATGATAAAATCGTAAAAACTTTTAGTTTAAAGAAAGAATTCCAGGATGGGGTTTTATTTAATAAGACTAAGATTTTGTATAACAAGCAAATAGATAATCCAGATAGGAAGAAAAAAACGTTATTAGATATTAAAAAAGATTTTTTTGTACCATACAAAATTAAAGGCTTAGAAATTTTCGAACAAGAAATTGGCTTCGAAAATCAAGAGGATTTGGAAAG